>JBIJAD010000150.1:0-9027 GCA_044345955.1 Lysobacteraceae bacterium | reverse complement strand
GTATTCGGAGAACACCGCATGACCCGAAGCGTAGGCGAACACGCCCAGCGCGCACGCGACCAGCACGGTCGGCATGATCGCGAGGCCGTCGAGGCCGTCGGTGAGATTCACCGCGTTGGAGAATCCGACCGTCCAGAAATACGCGATCGCGACGAAGAAGATCGCGCCGGCGACGCCGGCCAGCGGCAGCGCGACGTTCTTGAAGAACGGGATGTACAGCGTGGTCGCGGCCGGCGCGTCGGCGGTGTAGTACAGGAACAGGCCGGCGGCGAGACCGAACAGCGACTGCAGCGCGTACTTGGTGCGCGACTTCATGCCGTTGGGATCGCGCTTGACGATCTTGATCCAGTCGTCCCACCAGCCGATCCAGCCGAACGCGATCATCACCACCAGCACCACCCAGACGTAGCGGTTGCGCAGGTCGCCCCACAACAGCACCGAGGCGATCACGGTGAGCAGGATCAGCGCGCCGCCCATGGTCGGGGTGCCAGCCTTGGAGAAATGCGACTGCGGGCCGTCCTTGCGGATCGGCTGGCCGCCCTTGAGCTTCGCCAGACGGGCGATGATCGCCGGGCCCCACCACAGCGACAGGCCGAGCGCGGTCAGCGCGGCGAGGATGCCGCGGAAAGTGAGATAACCGAACAGCCCGAACAGGCTCTGCAGTTGTTCCAGCCAGCGCGTCAGTTCAAGCAGCATGCGTCTCTCCCCCGCCGGCGGACGGGCCGCGGCTGTCGTCGTTCATCAGGGCCTTCGCGATCCGCTCCATCGCGCTGCCGCGCGAGCCCTTGACCAGGATCCGCGGCGGCGCCGGCGCGGCGGCGAGATCCGCGCGCAGCGCGTCGGTCAGTGCGACGTGATCGTCGAAGGTGCGCGCGCCCTCCCCGAAGGCGCGTGCGGCGGCGGCGCTGAGTTCGCCCATGGCGTAGAAACGGGCGATACCCGAAGCCCGCGCGCGACGGCCGACCTCGGCGTGCAGCGCGGCCGCGTCCTCGCCCAGTTCGCGCATGTCGCCGAGCACCAGCCAGCGTTCGCCGCCGGCCGCGGCCAGGGTGTCGATCGCGGCCTGAAGCGAGCCCGGATTCGCGTTGTAGCTGTCGTCGATCAGGGTCGCGCCGCCGGGCAGACGATGCACATTGAGCCGGCCGGACACCGGTCGCGCGGCGTTGAGACCGACGGCGATCGCGGCCAGCGGAATGCCCGCGCCGAGCGCCAGCGACGCCGCCGCGAGCGCGTTGAGCGCGTTGTGACGGCCGGGCATCGCCAGCGCGATCTCGGCCTCGCCCTCGGGCGTGACCAGCACGAAGCGCGAACCCTCGGCGTCGAGCGCGAGATCGCGCGCGGTCACGTCGGCGTCGGCCTCCAGCGCGAAACGGATCAGGCGGCGGCCGTGCGCACGCTCCGCGAAATACGGTGCGAACGCGTCGTCGGCGTTGATCGCGGCGGTGCCGTCGGCCGGCAGCGCGTCGTAGATCGCGGCCTTGGTGTCGGCGATCCCGAACAGGCTGCCGAGGCGTTCGAGATGCGCCGGCGCGACGTTGTTCACCAGCGACACGTCCGGGCGCACGATATCGGTGAGGTAGGCGATGTCGCCGGGCTTGCCCGCGCCCATCTCGTACATCGCGTACAGCGCGTCGTCCGGCGCGTCGATCACCGCCAGCGGCAGGCCGATCTCGTTGTTGCGGTTGCCCGGCGTGGTGTAGGCGCGGCCGGGCGCGCCCAGCGCGGCGACCGCGGCCTCCAGGATCGCGAAGGTCAGCGCCTTGACGCTGGTCTTGCCGTTGCTGCCGGTGACCGCCAGCACTTTCGTGCGTCGTTCCTGCTGCAGCGTGCGCGCCAGCGCGGCCAGCGCGCGCTCGGTGTCGGCGACCACGATCTGCGGGATCGCCAGCGCGGGCGTCTCGCGCGAGACCAGCGCGGCGCGGGCGCCGAGCTCGGCGGCGCGCGCGACGTAGTCGTTGCCGTCGAAGTTCTCGCCCTTCAGCGCGACGAACAGCGCGGCGCCGGCGGCGGCGGCATCCAGCCGGCGGGTGTCGGTGACCAGCGCGTCGATGATGCGGTCGGCGTCCGCCGCGGCGGCGGAGACCAGGCGACCGTTGACGGCGCGGGCGATGCGGGAGAGCGCGAGCGGCATCATGCCAGGGCCTCCAGCGCGGCGCGCGCGGTCGCGGTGTCGTCGAACGGATGCTGCACGCCGTCGATTTCCTGATACGGTTCGTGGCCCTTGCCGGCGATCAGCACGATGTCCTGCGCGGCGGCGGCGCGGATCGCGCGCGCGATCGCCGCGCCGCGGTCGCGTTCGACCGCGATCCGTCCCGGCTGCGTCAGGGCCTCATGGGAGAATCCGGCGAGGATGTCGGCGACGATCGTATCGCCCGGTTCGGTGCGCGGGTTGTCGTCGGTGACGATCACCGCATCGGCGCCGGCCTCGGCGATCGCGGCCATCTGCGGACGCTTGCCGCGATCGCGATCGCCGCCGCAGCCGAACACGCACAGCACCCGGCCGCCGGCGTGCGCACGCAACGCCGCGAGCGCCTGCGCCAGCGCGTCGGGCGTGTGCGCGTAGTCGACCACCACCAGCGGCCGGCCGTGGCCGCCGCCGAGACGATTCATGCGCCCGCTGACCGGCTGCAGCCGCGACAGCAGCGCGGCGATCGCCTCCGGCGCGGTGCCGAGCGCGTACAGCGCACCGGCCACCGCCAGCAGATTGTCGACATAGAAACGGCCGAGCAGCGGCGAACGCACCGGATGCCGCGCCTCGCCGCTGCACAGCGCGAAACCGACGCCGGCGCCGTCGAGGACCACGTCTTCGGCGCGCACGATCGCATCGGCATGGCCGCGCGAGCTGAGGCCGATCGCGCGCGCACTCCCGGACGTCTGCGCCTGCAGCCGCGCATGCAGCGACGCGCCGAAAGGGTCGTCCAGATTGATCGCCGCGGCGTCGAGCCCGGGCCAGGCGAACAGCTTGGCCTTGGCCCCGCCGTAGGCCTCCATCGTGCCGTGGTAATCCAGATGATCGCGAGTGAGATTGGTGAACACGCCGACCCTGAAATGCACGCCGTCGACGCGGCCCTGGTCGAGCGCATGCGAGCTGACTTCCATCGCCACCGCATCGGCGCCGGCGTCGCGCAGCCGCGCCAACAGCGCATGCAACTGCAGCACCAGCGGGGTGGTGAAACCGGTGGGTTCGGCCGCGCCGTAGAGCCCGGCGCCGAGCGTTCCGATGGTGCCGGCGCGGCGACCGGCCAAGGTCCAGGCCTGCGCGAGCAGTTGCACGGTCGAGGTCTTGCCGTTGGTGCCGGTCACGCCGACCGTGGTCATCGCCGCGCTCGGCGCATCGTGGAAGCGATCGGCCAGCGCACCGAGACGCGCGCGCAGCGCCGGCACCGCGATCAGCGGCAGACCGATGTCGACGACCGCGGCGAATTCGGTCGGCAGCGGCGGCTCGAACAGGATCGCGACCGCACCCGCGGCCCTGGCCTGGGCGACGAAACCGAGCCCGTGCGCCCCGGACATGCTGTTCAAAACCGGCGCGATCGCCACGAACGCATCGCCCGGCACGATCGCGCGGCTGTCCTGCACCAGGCCGCCGATCTCCAGCGACGCCGGAATGCCGGCGATCTCAGGCAGCAACTCGGCCAGACGCATGCGCCGGTTCATCGCGCACCTCCCGCATCCAGCGCCGCGGGCAGCGCAACCGACAGCGGTGCCGGCGCAGCGGCGGACTGCGGCCGCACCGGCGCGGTCGCGACCGCGGCGCGCGGTGCCGAAGCGGCCGCACGCTGCTGCGCCGCGATCCAGGTCTCGATGTCGTCCGGCGGCACGTCCATCAGCCGCAGCGCGCCTTCCATCACGTTGCGGAACACCGGCGCCGAGACGATACCGCCGTAGTAACCGCGCGCCGGGTCCGGGTCGTTGATGACCACCGCCATCGAGAAGCGCGGATTCTCCACCGGCACCAGCCCCGCGAAGAACGACACGTAGCGGCGCGAATAACCGCCGGCGGCAGCCTTGCGCGCGGTGCCGGTCTTGCCGGCGACGTGATAGCCGAGGATCGCGGCCTGGGTCGCGGTGCCACCGGTTTCGGTCACGGTCTGCATCATCCGCAGCACGTCCTGGGCGATCTCCGGGCTCAGCACCTGCACGCTCTCGCCGATCCGGCCCTTGATGAAAGTCGGCTCGACCAGCCGCCCGCCGTTGCCGAGCGCGGCGTAGGCGCGCGCGATCTGCAGCGGCGTGGCGTTCATGCCGTAGCCGTAGGACAGGGTCTGCTTGGTGGTACCGCTCCAGCGCGCCGGGTCGAGCAGCGTGCCCGGGCTCTCGCCGGGGAAACCGCTGCCGGTGCTGCGGCCGTAACCGAAGCGGGCGAGGAACTCGTGGAAGCGGCGGTCGTCCATCCGGCGCACGATCTTCGCCACGCCCACGTTCGAGCTCTTGCGGATCACGCCGGTGGTGTCGAGCACGCCGTAATTGTGGGTGTCGGTGGTACGCCAGCGGCCGTTGGGAATCCAGCCGGGATGGGTGTCGAACACGGTGTCGCGACGGATCACGCCCGCTTCCAGGCCCGCAGCCACGGTCAGCGGCTTGATCGTCGAACCCGGTTCGATCACGTCGGTCACGGCGCGATTGCGGTGCGCGTCGCGATTGCCCACGACCACCGCGTTCGGGTTGAACGACGGCAGATTGGCCATCGCCAGCACTTCGCCGGTCTGCACGTCCAGCACCACCGCCGAACCGCTGGTCGCGCCGGTCTCGCGCAGTGCGCGCTTGAGTTCGCGATAGGCCAGATACTGGATGCGGCGATCGATGGTGAGCGTGAGATTGCGGCCGGGCTCGGCCGGACGGATCAGATCCACTTCCTCGACCACGCGCCCGCGACGATCCTGGATCACGCGCTTGGCGCCGGGGCGGCCGGCGAGCTGTTCGTCGAAGGCCAGCTCCAGCCCTTCCTGACCGCGATCGTCGATGTTGGTGAAGCCCAGCACGTGCGCGATCGCGTCGCCCTGCGGGTAGAAGCGGCGGTACTCGCGCTCCGAGCGCACGCCGGGAATGCCCAGTGCCAGAATCCGTCGCGCTTCGGCCGGATTGAGCCGGCGCTTCAGATAGACGAAATCGCGATCCATGCGCTGGGTCAGCTTGCGGGTCAGCGATTCGACATCGGTGTCGAGCGCCGCGGCCAGCGCGGGCAGCCGCGCGGGCACGGCCAGCACCTCGCGCGGGGTGGCGCCGATCGATTCGACCGGGGTCGACACCGCCAGCGGCTCGCCGTTGCGGTCGGTGATCATGCCGCGGCTGGTCGGAATGCGGATCTCGCGCACGAAACGCTCGTCGCCCTGGGCGCGATAGAAATCGTTGCGCACGAGCTGCAGATCGACCGCACGCGCGACCAGCGCCAGCGCGCAGACCGCGAGCGCGCCGCCGACCAGCAGCAGCCGCCCGCGCAGATCGAAACGCGCACGCACGCGCTGGGCCGGACCGCGCTGCGCGTTGCGGCGCTTGCGCCAGTCGGCGAATCGGGCGAGCAGCGGGTTGTTGACGGGATTCATGGCCGCACCACCACGATGTCCGCCGGCTCCGGCGTGCGCATGCCCAGGCGCTCGCGCGCGAGGCGGTCGATGCGGTTGCTCTCCGCCCAGGTCGCCTGCTCCAGTTGAAGCCGGCCGAATTCGATGTTCAGTTCGTCGCGGGCCTTCTCCAGCCGAGTCAGCTCGAAGAACGACTGGCGATGGCTGTAGCGGGCATGCACAACGCCGATCGCCGACAGCAGATTGGCGAGCACCAGCACGACGATGATCGCGCGCAGACTCATGCCGCGCCTCCGCACTTTCCAGCCGCGCACTTCTCGGCCACCCGCAGCACGGCGCTGCGCGCGCGCGGGTTGGCCGCCAGTTCGGCCTCGTCGGCCTTCTGCGCGTCGGCGACGATCTTCAGCGTCGGCACGAACGCGACCTCGACCGGCATCCGGCGATTGGCCGGTGGCGGCTTGGCGTGGCCGGCGATGAAACGCTTGACGATGCGGTCCTCCAGCGAATGGAAGCTGATGACGACCAGACGGCCGCCGGGGCGCAGCGCCGCCAGCGCCGCAGCCAGGCCGCGCTCGAGATCGTCCAGTTCGCGATTGATGAAGATCCGGATCGCCTGGAAACTGCGGGTCGCCGGATGGATCTTCTGCGCACCCCGCGGCACCACCGAGGCGATCAGCTCGGCCAGTTCGGCGGTACGGGTCAGGGGTGCGGCGGCGCGGCGGGCGACGATCGCGCGGGCGATCCGCCGGCTCTGCTTTTCCTCGCCGTACAGCCACAGCACGTCTGCGATCTCGCGCTCGTCGGCGCGCGCCAACCAGGCCGCGGCGCTCTCGCCGCTGTCCGGGTCCATGCGCATGTCCAGCGGACCGTCCTTGCCGAAGCTGAAACCGCGTTCGGCCACGTCCAGTTGCGGCGAGGACACACCGAGATCGAACAGCACGCCGTCCAGGCCCGCGCACGCGGCATCCCAATCGCCGAGCGCGGCGAAGCTGCCGCGGCGGATCGCCACGCGCGGGTCCGCGCCGAACTCGCGTTCGGCGGTGCGGATCGCTTCGGGATCCTTGTCCATCAGCAGCAAACGGCCTCCGTCACCAAGACGTTGCAGCACGCCCCGCGCGTGACCGCCGCGCCCGAACGTGCCATCGAGATAGGTTCCGTCCTCGCGTACCCGCAGCCCGTCCATGACCTGCCCGAACATCACCGGCAAGTGCGGCACCGGCAAGCGCTGCGCCGCGAGGTGGGCAGGCACCGCGCCCGCGCCACCCGCGGTCACAGCCGCAGATCGAGCATCGCCTCGCCCAGATCCGCATCGCCGAGCGTCTTGCGGATCTGCGCGTGGTGCGCCTGCTCGCTCCACAGTTCGAACTTGTCGCCCATGCCCAGCAGCACGGCACGCTTGTCGATGCCGACGGCGCTGCGATGACTGGCGGGAATGCCGATGCGGCCGTTGCCGTCAGGCTCGACGAAGGTCGCGGCGCCGACCAGCTTCAACTGCAGTGCGCGGCTGACGCTGCGGGTCGGCGGCAGTTTGTTGACCTCGTCGCGGACCTTTTCCCAGACCGACCGGGGGTAGAGAAACAGCGACCCGGATTCGAACGGGTTGTAGGTGATGACCAGCCGGCTTTCGCAGACCTGCGCGATCAGCTCCCGGTAACCGGTGGGGATCGCCAGCCGGCCCTTGTCGTCGATCGTGATGGCGGTCTCACCTTGGAACACGTTTTCTGCCCGGTCATGCCCGCCTGCAGCGGGCTTGGTCAACTCGGAAAACCACGAATAACCCGGTTTTCCCACCAGCCGCCACCTTAGGAGTCGTCAACAGGGTTGTCAACAAGTTTCTGCGACCGATTTCACCAAGCGCGTCAATGACTTGCGCCAATGTTCAGAGACCGGTTCAAGGTTTGTCCACAACCCTCTGTTTCGTCTGAAATTTTGAGATTGAAGGCTCGATCTCACCAGGACAAGAGACACCATCAAGGGCGCGTGACGACTCAAACGGGCTGCCGGACTGCGGCCGGGCCTGGTTGCCGGGGGCAACTCCAAAAGGGCGGCTCCGGGACACCCACCATTTTCCACCGGGCCGCCGCGGAGGTGCGGGACACCCACGATTCTCCACCGGGCCGAGGCCGGCATCGTCGCCCGGCCTGCTCCCCCGGGCTCCGGGCACGCGAACGCATGCGGCCCGGGGTGGGCCCGGGCCGGAATGCGCGCAGCAAAGGCGGAATCGTCCGACGAACGGGGCCTGCCGTGGACCGTCAATCCAACGGGGGATCGTCGCTGCGACTCCGGAACCGCAGCGACCCGCCTGGATGCACCGGCGGGAATGGGCGGCAGGTCAAGCCATCGCCCGACCGGTGCGCCTGCCCAGGACACTGTCGATGGCGGCCGAAAAAATCGCCAGCACTGCGACGAGCGCAAACCAATGGGGGAGCGGATTCTGCGAAAAGTAAACGTCGCTCCAATTCGTCAGCCAGGCCGGCACTCCGGTCGCCCACAACGCGACCAGCATGGGCGGGAGGTACAGCAGGCAGAACAGAGACAGCAGCATTCGTTTGAAACGCGCCAGATCGATGCGCGCCGCGGCCATTCGCCGGGCTTTCGCGGCGACATCCGCGTAAAAATCGTCGGGCAGCGACGGCATCGGCTCGTTGTCCAGAGCGGCGAAGACATGACGGTACAAGACGGCGTCGGGTTCGCCCGGGTCGGCTTCGACCTCGGCACGCGATGCCAGCCGCAGGCGCTCCTGCTGTCGCCACAGCGACTGCTCTTCGAAGTCCGTCGTCTGCATCCTCGCCTCGGAAAGCTCTGGAGTTCGCTGATTCACTGCCTTGCTCCCAGTGTGGTGGCCAGACTGTCGCGAAGCCGTGCCCGGCCACGGGACAAATGGCTTTTGATGTTTCCATCGGACATCCCGGTCATCGAGGCGATTTCGGCAATGCTCAGGCCGTCGAGATGATAAAGCGTCAACAACAGGCCCTGCACAGGCGGCAGGCGCCGCATGTGGGCGTGCAGGATCGAGCCGATCTGCGCCCGGGAGGTCTGCTCATGCACATCGTCTTCGGCGACGGCCGCATCGATCCCGGCATCGCCGGCCTCTCCGGCCACCTCGACCTCCAGAGGCATGCGCCGGCGCTCCATGTGACGCAAGGCGCAAGTGTAGGCGACTCGACCGATCCAGGTCTTCAGCGCGCTGTCGTGCCTGTATTGATGCAGATAGAGATGTACGCGAAGGAAGATGTCCTGGCAGAGGTCGTAGGCCTCCTCGCGATCCCGGGTCAGCTTGAAGGCGATATGCCAGCAAAGCGTCTGATGCTCTCGCACAACGCGCTCGAAGGCGCCCGGCACACCGCCGAGTACAGCCTCTGTCAGCTCACGATCGGAAAGGGAATACAGGTCGGTCATCCGCGGTTTGGATACGCCGGACGGCAGAACGGTTGCAGCGTCTTCCGGTGCAACCGCGCGCGCGCCGGCGGTATCTATCCTCCTGTAACCCAACCACTCGAGGCCT
>JBIJAD010000149.1:0-9056 GCA_044345955.1 Lysobacteraceae bacterium | reverse complement strand
CAGGCCCTGCAGCACCGCGGAACGCTTGCGGTCAGGCGGAAACTTGGTCAGCCAGTGGTCGATGTGGGCCCGCGTCTTGTCGCTCAACGCGACCTGCGGGTCGATGTTGCGGCAGGCTTCGAAATTGCCGGTGGCTTTCATTCTTCTTGCGTCCTCAGCGGTCGATTTCGCCGAACACGATGTCGTAGGTGCCGATCATCGCGACCACGTCGGCCAGCATGTGGCCCTTCACGATCTCGTCCATCGACGACAGATGGGCGAACCCCGGCGCGCGCAGGTGCACGCGGAACGGCTTGTTGGCACCGTCGGACACCAGATAGCAGCCGAATTCGCCCTTCGGCGCCTCGACCGCGGCGTAGGTCTCGCCGGCCGGCACGCAGTAGCCTTCGCTGAACAGCTTGAAGTGATGGATCAGCGCTTCCATGTCGTCCTTCATGGACTCGCGGCTGGGCGGCGCGACCTTGTAGTTGTCGACCATGACCGGGCCGGGACTCGCGCATCTCGGCGACGCGCACCAGATAACGGTCGTAGCAGTCGCCGTTGACGCCCACCGGGATGTCGAAATCGACTTCGGCGTATTTCGCGTAGGGCTGCTTCTTGCGCAGGTCCCAGGCGACGCCCGAGCCGCGCAGCATCGGGCCGGTCATGCCCCAGGCCAGCGCCTGCTCCGGCGGGATCACGCCGATGCCGACCGTACGCTGCTTCCAGATACGGTTGTCGGTGAGCAGGGTCTCGTACTCGTCGACGCGCTTGGGGAAGTCGTCGGTGAAGGCGTCGAGATAGTCCAGCATCGAGCCTTCGCGCCATTCGTTGAATCGCTTGAGCTTGCCGCCCTTGCGCCACGGCGATTCGCGGTACTGCGGCATCTTGCCGGGCAGATCGCGGTAGACGCCGCCCGGGCGATAGTATGCGGCGTGCATGCGCGCACCGGAGACCGCCTCGTACACGTCCATCAGCTCTTCACGCTCGCGGAACGCGTACAGGAACACCGCCATCGCGCCGAGATCGAGCGCGTTCGAACCGATCCACATCAGGTGGTTCAGGATGCGGGTGATCTCGTCGAACATGGTGCGGATGTACTGCGCGCGCTCCGGCGCCTCGATCTCCATCAAGATTTCGATCGCGCGCACGTAGGCGTGCTCATTGCACATCATCGACACGTAGTCGAGCCGATCCATGTAGCCGATCGACTGATTGAACGGCTTGGACTCGGCCAGTTTCTCGGTGCCGCGGTGGAGCAGCCCGATGTGCGGATCGGCGCGCTGCACGATCTCGCCGTCCATGTCCAGGATCAGGCGCAGCACGCCGTGCGCGGCCGGATGCTGGGGGCCGAAATTGAGGGTGTAGTTGCGGATCTCCTGCTTGGCCTCGGCGGCGTCGCTGGCGAACCCGTCGCTTGCGGGATGCTGGCTGGCTGGATGCACGGTGCTCATGTTCAGTTCCCCGCCTTGCGCGACATCTGCTCACCGGCGGCGGTGGCGTAACGGGCATCGTCGCGGATCACCCGCGGCACGCCGACCCGCGGCTCGACCGAGGTGACCGGCTCATAGACGACCCGCTTCTTTTCTTCGTCGTAGCGCACTTCGACGTTGCCGATCAGCGGAAAATCCTTGCGGAACGGGTGGCCCACGAAGCCGTAGTCGGTCAGGATCCGGCGCAGGTCCGGATGACCTTCGAAGAGGATGCCGAACAGGTCGAAGGCCTCGCGCTCGAACCAGTTGGCGACCGGCCACAGGTCGGTGACCGAGGCGACGATCGGCAGGCCGTCGTCGGGCGCGAAGGTCTTCACCCGCAGCCGTCGGTTGTGGCGCACCGACAGCAGTTGCGCGACAGCGGCGAAGCGGCGGCGTCCGTCGATCGCGACCGCCTGGTCGTCGAAACTGTCGGCCTCCTGGCTGGGCGCTTCGCCGTAGCCGAAACGGCCGACGCTGCGGCCTTCGACGCCACGGCTGAAGCCCTCGGAGGAGACATCGGTGTCCCATTCGTCGCTGCCGTAGCCCAGGTAATCGACACCGCAGATGTCGATCAGCGACTCGAAACCGAATTCGTCGCGGATGACGCGGCAGCCGGCATGCCACTCGGCGGCCGGGAATTCGATCCCGACCTCGCCGCGCGGCTCGGCGACGGAAACGACGGCACCGGGGAAACGCGCGCGCAGGCGATCGGCGAAAGCGTGTGCGGTCTCGCTCATCTCAGTAGACGCCCTGCTTGTGGTCGCCGAAATTGGTGCCGCGACGGATCTTCTTCTGCAGTTGCAGGATGCCGTAGACCAGCGCCTCGGCGGTCGGCGGGCAGCCCGGCACGTAGACGTCGACCGGCACGATCCGGTCGCAACCGCGCACCACCGCGTAGGAATAGTGGTAATAGCCGCCGCCGTTGGCGCAACTGCCCATCGAGATCACCCACTTGGGGTTGGGCATCTGGTCGTAGACCTTGCGCAGCGCCGGAGCCATCTTGTTGACCAGGGTGCCGGCGACGATCATCACGTCGGACTGACGCGGCGAAGGGCGGAACACCACGCCGTAGCGGTCGAGGTCCAGGCGCGCGGCGCCGGCATGCATCATCTCCACCGCGCAGCAGGCCAGACCGAAGGTCATCGGCCACATCGAGCCGGTGCGCGCCCAGTTCCACAACACGTCCATGCTGGTGGTGACGAAGCCGTTCTCCAGCAGCGGATTGCCTTCGGTGGAGAGCAGGCTCTCCGGGCGCAGGATGTCGTCGACCCGCCCTTCCGGGATCGGGTTGTTGGCGAAATCCGCGACTTTCTGGATGGTATTGATCACGCCCATATCAGAGACGACTCCGGTGGCACACGACGGCAATCGGGAATGGAGAGGATGGTTCGCGCGGAACCGTCACTCCCACTCCAGCGCCCCGCGTTTCCAGACATAGATGAAACCGATGAACAGCATGCCGACGAACAGGCCCATGGTGACGAGGCTGCGCGGCCCCAGTTCGGTGAAGACCAGGGTCCACGGCACGATGAAGATGATTTCCAGATCGAAGATGATGAACTGGATCGCGATCAGGTAATAGCGCACGTCGAAACGCATGCGCGCGTCCTCGAAGGCGTTGAAGCCGCATTCGTAGGGCGAAAGTTTTTCGGGATCGGGGCGCTTGGGGCCGAGGAAGTTGCCGACGGCGATGAGGGAGATGCCGATGACGGCGGCAACGATCAGAAACAGCAGGGTCGGCAGATATTCGGCCAGCACGCGGATGCTCTCTCGGCGATGTGTCGTGTGGTCGCGTCGCCGCCCGTCCGGTCGCCGCAGCGCGTTGCCGCGTGCGCCGATGAGACCGCGGCGATCGCGGCGCTCCCTGTCCCCTTCCCGGGCATGACCGCACCATGAGTGCGGAACCCCGCGGGAGCGGGCGTCGTGCCGCGGGCCCTGCGATGGCGCATCCTCTACGCGCATCGGTCGGTCTCGCGGTACTGCGGTGGATCTTGTTGTCGCTTGGTGTCGCTGCGTTGAATCTGGTGCCCAAGGGGGGACTCGAACCCCCACGACTTGCGTCGCTACCACCTCAAGGTAGTGCGTCTACCAATTCCGCCACCTGGGCAATGCTGCGGTTCCGCGCCGTTCGGGGCGCGAAGCCGGACTATTGTAAAGGATGACACGCGGATGTCGCATCCTTTTCTCGTCGGCAGGTTCTGATCGGAACGTTTCGCCGAGATCGGCCACGATGCGGAATCGTGGCATCGCGATGCGCTGCGATGCGCGTCGCGACGGAACCGGGCGCGGCGTCGCGCGCCCGGGGTCCTCAGCCGCCCTGCGGCGGCTGGGACGGCGGGGTCGCGGCGGGCGCCGGCTGGGTGCCGGCCGGCGGGGTCGCGACCGGCGCCTGCTGGGCCGGCGCGGCCTGCGGAACCACGGGCTGCGGAACGCCCTGCGAGGGCACGACCTGCTGCGCGGCCGGGGCGTTCGGCACTGCCGGCGCCGGCGGTGGCGCCTTCGGGGTTTCGGCGCCGGCCATCACGCCGAGATCCTCGGCACTGGGGGCCTGCGCCTTGTTGCCCTGGGTCGCTTGCCAGGCCATGAAGAGGCTGATGCCGAAGAAGACGATCGCCAGCCACTTGGTCGACTTCGACAGGAAGTTGGACGCGCCGCGGGCGCCGAACACGGTCGCCGAGGCGCCGGCGCCGAAGCCGGAACCGGCCTGCGCGCCGGCGCCGCGCTGCATCAGGATCAGCGCGATCATCGCGATCGCGACCAGCACGTAAACCACATTGAGGATCAGGAGCATCTTGAACGCCCGTAAGTAGGATCGTGACCGCCGGCGGGCCGCGCCGGCGACCGATACGCGGGACAACCCGCGGAATCAGGACTCGGCGGCAGCCGCGACGATGGCGAGGAAATCGGCCGCCACCAGCGACGCGCCGCCGATCAGACCGCCATCCACGTCCGGCTGCGCGAACAGCTCGGCCGCATTGTCCGGCTTGCAACTGCCCCCGTACAGGATGGACAGCGAGCCGGCGATTGTAGCATCGCGGGCGGCGACTTCGCCACGAATGAAGGCGTGGACCGTCTGGGCCTGGGCGGGGGTGGCGGTCCGGCCGGTGCCGATCGCCCACACCGGTTCGTAGGCGATCACCGCCCCGGCGAAGGCCTGCGGGCCGGCGTGTTCGAAGATCGCGGCGAGCTGGGTGCCGATCCGGTACTCGGTCTGGTCGGCCTCGCGTTCGTGCAGGGACTCGCCCACGCACAGGATCGGCACCAGCCCGGCGTGCTTGGCGGCGAGGAACTTGCGCGCGACCAGGGCGTCGCTCTCGGCGTGGTACTGGCGACGCTCGGAATGGCCGACCAGGCCGTAGCGGGCGCCGATGTCCACCAGCATCGCGGCCGACACCTCGCCGGTATAGGCGCCCTTCTCGTTGGCGCTGACGTCCTGGGCGCCGAACTGCATCGGATGGGTGGCCGGCCGGTTGCGGAAGCGCTCGATCAGTTCGCTCAGGTAAGGCAGCGGCGGCAGCACCACGGTATCCATGCCGTGCGCCGGCAGCCCGGAGACGATGTCCTCCACCAGATCGCGGGCGAAGGCCCGGCTGCCGTGCAGTTTCCAGTTGCCGGCGACGATTTTGCGACGCATGTCGTGCTCCAGATCGGAATCGCCACAGGATAGCCGATAGCGCGCCGGACCCGGACGTGAGGGTATGCTTCTGCACCCGACAGCGATCGCACACAAGGACAGAGGGAGACCCCGGCATGCAGGCGGACGCGCACACCAACACCACGCAGGGATACGCCCTGGTCACCGGAGCTTCCAGCGGCATCGGCGCCGCGATCGCCCGCGAATATGCGCGGCGCGGGGTGCCGCTGATCCTCACTGCACGCCGGACCGACCGTCTGGAAGCGCTGGCCGCGGAGCTGCGGCCGCGGGTCGAGGTGGTCGTGCTGGCGGCCGATCTGGCCGACCCCGCCGCGCCGGCCGCGCTGCATGCGCAGATCGTCGAACGCGGCCTGCATGTGGCGCATCTGGTGAACAACGCCGGCTACGGCGTGCCGGGCCGGTATCTGTCGGCCGACTGGAAGACCCACGCCGATTCTCTGCAGGTGATGCTGCACGCTGTCTGCGAGCTGAGTTACCGCTTCCTGCCGGCGATGGAAGCCGCCGGCTACGGCCGCATCGTCAACGTGTCCTCGCTCGCCGGGCTGGCGCCCGCCTCGGCCGGGCATACGCTGTACGGCGCGACCAAGGCCTTCCTGATCCGTTTCTCGGAGAGCCTTGCGCTGGAGGTGCAGGACAAGGGCGTGCACGTCTGCGCGCTGTGTCCGGGCTTCACCTACACGGAATTCCACGACGTGAACGGCATGCGCGAGCGCGTGTCCAAACTGCCGAAATGGCTGTGGCTGGATGCGGATGCGGTGGCGCGCCAGGGCCTGGATGCGGTGGACGCCGGCCGGATGCGCGTGGTGACCGGCGGCGCCAACCGGGCGATCGCTGCGCTGTCGAAGTATCTGCCCGATCGTCTGGCCCGCGCCCTGGTCGCGAGCCGCAGCGACGAATTCCGCAACGCGGATTGACTGCCGCGATCGCCGCGGTGCACGCGGCGAAATCGGCCCCCGCATCTCTGTGCGGCGCCCTCTGCGCCGGGCCTCCGGATGGCCTGGCGACACGATCGTGGAAGACGGATCGACAGACCCGCAACGGAAACGGCGAGGACAGCGCCCGATCGACAGTTCGTGCCCTGCGGCTAACTGCCGGAAAAACCGCCGCGGAACACTGCGGCGTCATCCGGCCCGGATGCGATCCGCCACCGCACGACGTCGCTATCCTGTCGCCCCCTCCATGGAAGTCGTCCTCATGTCAGAACCACGCCCGGCGAGCGCCGCATGCGACACCGGCCATGCCCTGGTCACGGGAGCCTCCAGCGGCATCGGTGCGGCCATCGCCCGCGAGTATGCGCATCGCGGCATCCCGCTGATCCTGAGCGCACGCCGCGTGGAGCGTCTGGAAGCGCTGGCGGACGAACTGCGTGCGCGGGTGGATGTCGTGGTTCTGGCCGCCGATCTGGCGGATCCGCACGCACCGGCGGCGCTGGAGGCGGCCGTGCGCGAACGCGGTCTGCACGTGTCGCATCTGGTCAACAACGCCGGATACAGCGTGCCGGGACGATTCCTTGCCAACCCCTGGTCGGCCCATGCGGACGTGTTGCAGGTCATGATCACTGCGGTCTGCGAACTGAGCCACCGCTTCCTGCCGGCGATGCAAGCCCGCGGATACGGGAGGATCCTGAATGTCGCGTCGGTCGCGGGGCTGGCGCCGGCATCGGCAGGAGATACGCTGTACGGCACAGCCAAGGGCTTCGTGATCCGGTTCTCCGAGGCGCTGGCGCAGGAGACCCGCCGGCAGGGCATCCACGTCTGCGCGCTGTGCCCCGGCTTCACGCGATCGGAGTTCCATGACGCCAATGGCACGCGCGCGCAGGCCGACAAGATACCGTCATGGATGTGGCAGGATGCCGCCACGGTCGCGCGCCAGGGCGTGGATGCCGTGGAACAGGGTCGAACGCGAGTGATCACGGGGACCGCCAACCGTGTGCTCATCGGGGTGTTGCCACACATCCCGCGATCACTGATCCGCACGCTCGCAGGCACGGCGATGCGCGTACGCCGGTTGTTCGCACCACGCCGCCCGGACATCCGCCCGGACATCCGGAACGAGAGCACTCGCTGCCCGGAACGCGGCTAGTCGCCGAAGCAGCCGGGCCGCTGTACGTTACAGATTCGGAGAGCGATCCGGACGGCGTCCGGAGGTGACTCGCAGGACGACTCGCGGCTGCACACGCGGCTGCACACGCGGCTGCAGGCCGCGGAACTGCGGGCGCGGGTCGAGGCGGTCATGCCGGCGGTCGGCCCGGGTCGCAACTCGGATCGAGCCGCACCGGGAAGTCCGGAGGCGCTCAGTGCCCCGGCGGGGACGGCGGCCGCAGCCGCGCCAGAAGCCAGCCGGCGACCACCCCGGCCAGCGCGCCCGGCAGGGCGGCCCAGAGCGCATAGGCAATCTCCAGCGGCCACAGGTTGTGCGCGGTGGGATCCGCCGCGACATCCCACGCCACCCGCGACATCACCGCCGCCGGCGCCGCCGCGAAGACCGCCAGTGCGGGCAGCCCGGTACCGATCCGCAGCCGCCAGACCCCGAACAGCCCGGCCGCGAACAGCAGCACCGGCACCGGGCCGTGCAGCGCGTCGGGCAGGTTCACCCGCTGGCCGAAGGCCCACCAGTACGGAATCGCGACGGCGAGGGTGGTCAGGGCGAACAGCCCGAGGGCGCGCCAGCGGCGCCGGGGGCGGACCTCGGCGGGCCGGCGTTGGCTCATCGGCGCGGAACCGCGGCCCTCACTTCAGCTTGATCTCGCGCAGCCGCTCTTCGAGGTAGCCCTGGGCGGTGATCGGCTCGGGGTAGCGGCTCGGGTTGTCGGCGCTGACGCAGTTCGGCAGCACGTCGATCAGGAAATCCGGATTCGGGTGCAGGAAGAACGGCGTCGAGTAGCGCGGCTGACGCGCCTTCTCGCCCGGAGGATTCACCACGCGGTGGGTGGTCGAGGGCAGCACGTGGTTGGTCAGGCGCTGCAGCATGTCGCCGATGTTGACCACGATGGTGTCGGCGTCGGCGGTGTACGGCACCCACTCGCCCTTGCGCGAGAGCACCTGCAGGCCCTCGGCCGAGGCGCCGACCAGCAGGGTGATCAGATTGATGTCTTCGTGCGCGCCGGCGCGGACGTTGGGGATGTCGGGGGTGGTGATCGGCGGATAGTGGATCGGCCGCAGGATCGAGTTGCCGTTGTGGGTCTTGTCGGCGAAATAGCGCTCGTCCAGGCCCAGATGCAGCGCCAGCGCCGAGAGCATGCGCGAACCGAGGCCGTCGAGCGCGTCGTACAGGGCCAGCGCGCGTTCGCGGAATTCGGGGATTTCGGTCGGCCATACGTTGGCCGGCATCACGTCGGCGTATTTCTCGTCGCGGACATCGCGACCGACGTGCCAGAACTCCTTGAGGTCGGAGTACAGCGCGCCCTTGGCGGTTTCGACTCCGAACGGGGTGTAGCCGCGGGCGCCGCCGCCGCCGGGGATGTGGTAGCGCTTCTTCACGTCCTCGGGCAGGGCGAAGAAACGGGTGAAGACGTCGTAGGCGCCGTCGATCACGTCCTGCGGGATGCCGTGACCGCGGATGCCGGCGAAGCCCCATTCGCGGTAGGCGGCGCCGAGTTCGGCGACGAAGGCGTCGCGATCGGTCTCGTTCGCCGCCTCGCTGAAGCGGCGGATGTCGAGGGTCGGAATGTAGGGCTGGTCGCTCATGGCGGTTCGTCGTCCTGGCAGCGTGTCGTTCGGTGAATGTCTTTGCGATTATCGCCCACGGCGGAAGCGGCCGGGAGCACGGCGCGGCCGGGATTGTGCCGGCGACGGCGCGGGCCGGGCTTGATCGGAATCAACCGACACGCGGCTCAGGTCGCGGCGCGGACCGCGTCGGCCAAGCGGTCGAGGGTGGTCTGCATCAGCGCGGCGTCGTCGGCCTCGACCGTCACCCGGACCACCGGCTCGGTGCCGGACGGCCGCAGG
>JBIJAD010000202.1:0-7086 GCA_044345955.1 Lysobacteraceae bacterium | reverse complement strand
CGAGAGGATCCACAGGTACTCGCGGCCGGGCTCGCCGACCATCGCCCACTGGTACTCGGGATCGAGCGCGATGACCCAGTAGTCGGCCCAGGTCAGCGGCAGCCACGACAGCCAGTCCGGCGCGAACCGCACCTCCAGCCGCCCGGGATGGTCCGCATCGCGCCGGGCGACGCCGTCGACCGCGTCGTACTCGCCGTCCTCGTTGCGGCAGCGGTTGCGCACTCCGATCAGACCGTCGTCGCGCAGCATGTACTGCGCGGTGATCTCGCCCGTGCACTTGCGCTGGAAGAACATCGGCAGCCGCGCGATCTCGTGCCACTCGCCGGCGTAACGGCTGATGTCCAGCGCTTCGACCGAGCGCACCTCCGCTGCGGACAGCGGCGCCGACAGCGCCAGTCCCAGGCACATCGACAGGCACATCGACCCTCTCAACACGGCGGATCTGCGCATCGTGCGGCCCCCGGGCACCCCGCGGACGCGGGCAGGGCGATCATAGCCGCCGGACCTTAAAAACCCGTTGCCCCGGTGCGGGGCGTTTCGGGCAAAGAAAAAGCCGCGGCGATTGCGCGGCTTTCTGCTTGATCGAAATGGTGGCCGGGGAGGGAATCGAACCCCCGACACGGGGATTTTCAATCCCCTGCTCTACCAACTGAGCTACCCGGCCATGGGCGAGCGCGAGATGATACGGGGACGCGGGCGGCTGGGCAAGCCGGCCCGGGGCTGAATGGCGGTGGCGGGGTGGTTTGCGGCGCGCGTCTGCGGGAGGATGATCGCTGGATCGGCTCGTACCTGTCGGCCCGTATTCCACCGTAGTCCCTCGCCACGCGGAGGTTCCCCCATGCGTCCGTCTCTCCGAATCCTCGCCGCCGCGGCGCTCGCGGCCCTCGTGTCGGGTTGCGCCACCAATGCCGCGCAACGCGATGCCGAACGTCTGGCGCTGTATCGCAGTCATGCCGGCCAACCGGTCGACAGCATCCAGTACTTCGGCCGCTACAACGGCTGGACCCCGCTCGGCGAAGGCGCGTTCGCATTGTGGACGCGGCCCGGCGAAGCCTGGCTGATCGAGCTGCATGCGCCCTGCGTCGAGATCGATTACGCCGACACGATCGGTTTTCGCGATACCAACGGCCGGCTCAGCGCGCGTTTCGACCAGGTCTATGTCGGCAGCCACAGCCTGATCCCGATCTCTTGCATGATTCGCGAAATCCGCCCGCTCGACGTCAAGGCGATCCGCGCCGACGAGAAGCGGCTGCGCGACGAGCGCAAGATGCGCGAGGTGCGCCCGCAGGCCGAAGCGGCGGCCGCGCCCGCGGCTCAGGCCTCGGGCACGTAACCGGCAGGTTTCTCGGCGCCGCCGTCGAACAGGAACTTCTCCATCTCGGCCTGCAGGAATTTGCGGTGCTCCGGGTTCATCGGCGAGAGCCGGTTCTCGTTGATCAGCATGGTCTGGTGCGCCAGCCACTTCGCCCACGCGGCCTTGCCGATGCGGGCGAAGACGCGCTGGCCGAGCTCGCCCGGCCACGGCGCGAAATCGAGGCCTTCGGTCTCGCGCTGTTCGTACTCGCAGAACACGGTGCGGGGCATGGCGGTCTCCGGAAACAGTGGGGATGCGGCGAGCGGGGTGCGCCGGTCACGCTGCGCGGCGCAGCAGACTGCGCACCGGGGCCGGGATGCCGAGCGCGGCGAGGTCTTCGGCCGCGACCCAGCGCAGGTCGTCATTGTCGCGGATCGCGTCGCGCAGTGCGACCGCGTCCCAGGCCAGCGGGTGCATGCGCAGCCGGTAATGGGTGAAGCCGTGCTGGATCGCATCGAGCGCGATGCCGGCGTCGTAGTCGCCGTCGAGATGGACCTCGAACCAGACCCGCGCCGCAGTGTGGTCCGGCGCTTCCGGCAGCGACCAGAGCGCCGCCCAGATCCCGCTCGGCGGACGCCGCTGCAGCAGGGTGCGACCGGCGCCGTCGCGCAGCAGCAGCACCACGGCCTCGCGTTCGGGCAGTGGTTTGCCGGGTTTGGGCGTGGGCAGTTCGGACACCCGACCCTCGCGCAGGGCGATGCAGTCGCCCTGCAGCGGGCAGAGCACGCAGGCGGGATCGTGACGGGTGCAGAGGGTGGCGCCGAAATCCATCTGCGCCTGGGTGTAATCGGCGAGCCGCGCATCGGGCAGCAGGCTTTCGGCGATCGTCCAGAGTCTTTTCTCGACTGCGGGCGTGCCGGGCCAGCCGTCGATGCCGAACACCCGGCTCAGCACGCGCTTGACGTTGCCGTCGAGGATCGGGAATGCATCGCCCCAGGCCTGGGCGAGGATCGCGCCGGCGGTACTGCGGCCGATGCCGGGCAGGGCGGTCAGCGCGTCGGGATCGCGCGGAAGATCGCCGTCGTGCCGCTCCACGCACAGCTTCGCCGCGGCGTGCAGATTGCGGGCACGGGCGTAGTAGCCGAGCCCCGACCACAGCGCCATCACCGTGTCCTGCGGTGCGTCGGCCAGCGCCGGCACGTCGGGCAGGGCGGCGACGAAGCGTTCGAAGTAGGGGATCACCACCCGCACCTGGGTCTGCTGCAGCATGATTTCCGACAGCCACACCCGGTACGGCGTGCGCGGATGCTGCCAGGGCAGATCGTGGCGGCCGGAGACGTCGAACCAGCCGAGCAGGCGTTCGGCGTAGCGAGGCGGCGTGCTCAAGCGCGCGACCTCACGGAATGGCCTCGTCGTCCAGTGTGATCTCCACGCCTTCCAGGGTCGCGCCGGAAACCTCCAGCCGCGGCGCGGCGAGCCGCCCGTCCAGCGGCGGCAACGGCGGGCCGTCGCTGCGGGTGGCCCAGTCCAACACCGCGTTCAATCGGAAGCGCGCATCGAACGTCGTCGCATCGCGACGCAACGCCAGTTCGGCGATGTCGGTGAAGGCCGGCGCGCCGGTGTAATGCAGGGCGAAGGGCAGCGGCGAGGGCGATTGCGCGACCGGCGGCGGCAGCGCCGGCCAGCTTTCGGGCCAGCGCGGCAGTTCGCCCGCGAGTCGGATCGCCAGCCGTCGGCCGAGGCCGAGCCCGCCGCGGGCGTCGAGTCGCGGCACCGGTTCCCCGCCGCGCAGGGCGAGCGCGACCGGCGCCAGGGTCCAGGTCGCGCCGTCGTAATCCAGCGGCCCGTGCAGCCCGATCGCGAACGGCAGGCGGGTGTCGCCGGATTCGTAGCGTGCGGCCAGCGACCCTGCGAGCGGCCGGATCGCGAAACCCCGGTCGGTGAAGAACAGCGGGCCATGGAGGGTTGCGGTCACCGGCATCCGCCAGCCTTCGGCTTCGATGGCGACGGGCCCGATCAGGGCCAGCCCGGCGCCGTCGGCGGGTTTGGTGAGGGCCGCGGTCAGATCGAAGTCCGCGCGGGTCGTGCCGGTATCGGCGTAACGGCCGCGCAGGCGCGCCTGCAGCGGGCGATCCGGATGCAGCGCCGGCAGATCCAGCGCGAGATCCTCGATGCGCCAGGCGCCGTCGCCGCTGCCGCCCTCGATCCGGCCGCGCACGACGCGCAGGCCGTCGGTCAGGGTCGGCACCTGCGGCGCTTCGGCCGGCGGGCGCTTGTCCAGCCAGGCCTGCAGCGCGGGCAGGTTCAGCACGGGTGCGTCCAGTTCGATCCGTTCGATCACCGGCGTCGCGTCGCGATCGCGCAGGCTGGACCAGGGCAGGGCGAGCAGGACGCGTTCGGCGCGCAGGATCGCGGTGTCCGCGCCGGGTTCGCGCACCACCAGATCGCGCACCACCAGTTGCGGCTCGCCGCGCAGGCGCGCTTCGGCGTCGGCCGCGGCGCTCAGTTCCAGCGACAGCGCGCTGCCGGCGCGATCGAGGATCAGCGGCACCAGTTGCCGCGGCTGCAGCAGCCAGGTCGCGAACAGCGACAGTACGACGAGGACGAGCGCGCTGCCGACGAGAAACCGCCGCCAGCGCCGGCGACGCGGCGCGACCGGTGGCTCGGCGCGGTCGCTGCGCGGCGTGTCGCCGTGCGCGCTCACCCGCCCAGCGTCTCCGGCAGCAGCGCGTCGACGAAGGCTTCGGCGTCGAACACGCGCAGGTCTTCGGGGCGTTCGCCGATGCCGGCGAAGCGGATCGGGATGCCGAATTCGCGGGCCAGCGCGAACACCACGCCACCCTTGGCGGTGCCGTCGAGCTTGGTCACCACCAGACCGGTGACGCCGGCCGCGGCGTGGAACTGGCGCAACTGCGAGAGGGCGTTCTGGCCGGTGGTACCGTCGATCACCATCAGCACTTCCTGCGGCGCGGCGCCGTCGATCTTGCCGAGCACGCGCTTGATCTTGCCCAGTTCGGCCATCAGGCCCTGCTGCGTATGCAGACGGCCGGCGGTGTCGGCGATCAGCACGTCGATGCCGCGCGCCTTCGCCGCCTGCAATGCATCGAACGCGACCGAGGCCGCATCCGCGTTCTGGCCCTGGGCGACGACCGCGACGCCGTTGCGTTCGCCCCAGGCCTGCAACTGCGCGACCGCGGCGGCGCGGAAGGTGTCGCCGGCGGCCAGCATCAGTGAGCGGCCTTCGGACTTGAAGCGGTGCGCGAGCTTGCCGATGGTGGTGGTCTTGCCGACGCCGTTGACGCCGACGGTGAGGATCACGAAGGGTTTGTCGTCGGCGACGACCAGCGGTTTCGCGACCGGCGTCAGCAGCGCGATCAGTTCCGCGCGCAGCGCGACGAGCAGGGCGCGGGCGTCGGCGAACTCGCGCGCCTTCATCCGCTTGCGCAGGGTTTCGATCAACTGGGTGGTGGCGGCGACGCCGACATCGGCGGTGAGCAGGGCGGTTTCGATCTCGTCCAGCAGTTCGTCGTCGAGTCGCGGGTTGCCGGAGAACAACCCTCCGAAAGCGCGGGCGAAGGCGCTGTTGCGCAGTCGTTCGCGCCAGCCCGGTTTGCCGGGTGCCGCGGCCGGGGCGGTTTCTGCCGGGGCGGGAGCGGGGAGGGTTTCGGTCGTGGTTTCCGCCGCGGTCTCCGCGGTGGCTTGTGCGGCGTGTTCCGCCGCAACCTCGACGGGCGCGGCGACCGCTTCGGGCGCGGAGGGGGCGGTCTCGGGCTGTGCGGCGACGTCCGGTTTCTTGCGGCGGAAGAAGGGGATCATTCGGGTGGGGGAGGAAAGGGCGACGCGATTCGCGGACAATGCCCGGCATGGTACCACCCGCCCTTCCGGCTTCCCGATGAACCGCCGCTCCGTCGCCCCGGCGCCCGCCCGTCCGCCTGGCGCGGTGCGGATCATCGGCGGGCACTGGCGCGGCACGAAGCTGCCCGTCGCCGATCGCGACGGCCTGCGCCCGACCGCCGATCGGGTGCGCGAGACCCTGTTCAACTGGCTGCAGCCGGTGCTGCCCGGCGCGCGGGTGCTGGATCTGTTCGCCGGCACCGGGGCGCTGGGCCTGGAAGCGGTCTCGCGCGGCGCGCGCGAGGCGGTGCTGGTCGAACGCGACCCGGCGCTGGCCGGCAGCCTGCAGGCGCTGGCCGCGCGCCTGCCCGGCGGCGAGCGGGTGCGGGTGGTCTGTGCCGATGCGCTGGACTGGCTGCGCGGCGCGCCGGACGGTTTCGATCTGGCCTTCGTCGACCCGCCCTTCGCCGGCGCGCTGTGGCGACCGGCGCTGGAGGCGCTGATCCCGCATCTGGCGGCGGCGGCCTGGCTGTACGTCGAATCGCCGCCGGAAGCCGAAGCCGCGCCCGGTGTGGGCTGGCGCCTGCACCGCGAGGGCCGCACCCGCGAAGTGCGTTACGTGCTGTATCGACGCGAGCCTGCGGATGCCTCTGCCGGAGCGGCTGCCGGCAGCGGCGCGGGAGGCGCCTGATCCGGTGCGACCGGCTGTTACACTGGCGCGCACCCAGGATCGAGCGCCCGTCGCCCGCACATGACCCAGGATCACCGTCCGCCCGCCGCCCGGATCGCGGTCTATCCCGGCACCTTCGACCCGATCACCAACGGGCATCTCGATCTCGTCGAGCGCGCCGCGCCGCTGTTCGAGCGGCTTGTGGTCGGCGTCGCCGAGAGTCCCGGCAAACGTCCGGCGCTGCCGCTGTCGCTGCGGGTCGATCTGGCCCGCGACTCGCTGGCCAGGTTCCCGAACGTCGAGGTCCGCGGCTTCGATTCGCTGCTCGCGCATTTCGTGCGCGACGTCGGCGCCGGGGTGCTGCTGCGCGGCCTGCGCGCGGTCTCCGATTTCGAGTACGAATTCCAGTTGGCGAGCATGAACCGGCATCTGATTCCGGAAGTGGAAACGCTGTTCCTGACGCCGGCCGAACAATACGGTTTCATTTCCTCCTCGCTGGTTCGCGAAGTGTCCCGCCTCGGCGGCGACGTGTCCGATTTCGTGCCGCCGGCGGTGAGCCGCGCGCTGCACGAGGAATGGCAGCGCAGCCGGGGCTGACCCGGCATCGCATCGGCGTTTCTCCCGGATGTCCTCTCGTCCGGGCACTCGCCCGAGGTTTCCGCCCAACCCAGTTCAGAGTCCAACCCCAAGGATCCCAGCACCCATGAACACCATCGCCCGTCTGCTCCTGATCGCGCTTCTGACGCTGCCGTTCGCGGCCTGCAATAAAGCGGCCGATAGCTCCCAGAAGGTCGAAAAACCGCCGGTCGCCGCGCCGACCAACGAAGACGCCGCCTCCTGGCGCGCCTACGTCACCGATGTGGTCGGCCGCAACATGGAAGGCGTGACCAATGCACCGTTCGTGTATCTGCTGCCGGCCGAAAGCGCGCCCGAGTTCCAGGGCCAGTACGACCGTCTGCTCGACAAGGCCAAGGGCGATGTCTCGCGCGGCATCCTCGGCGGCAACCTGCTGGCCTACGCGGCCGCGTCGCCGTCCTCGACCAAGATCGCCGATCTCGTCGTCGCCGCGTTCGCGGACGTCAAGCCCGACAAGCTCAAGGGCGTGAAACTGCTGTTCATCGGCAGTGCCGCGGACAGCGAGCGGGTCAAGGCTGCGGTCGAGCCCTCCGGCGTCAATTACGTGTTCGTCGAAGCCAAGTGATCGACCGCGGGCCGGCGTCCCGGTCCGCATCCCCCAAGACCGTCGCGGCCCGTGGGCCGCGGCGGGACACGACGCCCCCATGTCGCT
>JBIJAD010000223.1:0-6597 GCA_044345955.1 Lysobacteraceae bacterium | reverse complement strand
CACCGCCACCGCAACGATCCCCTGCGCGGCCAGTTCGGCCAGCGCGGCCAGCGCGGCGTCGGCGTCGCTGCCCTCCCGGTCGGCCTTGGTCAGCACCACCACCGGCTCGGGCGCGGCGGAACCGCCGGCCCCGCGGACCAGCAGCAGATAGCGCTCGATCCGGCGCGGATTGAAATCGGCGTCCAGCCCGCAGACCACGAACACCGTATCGATGTTGGCGGCGATCAACTGCTGCTGATAGTGCTCGCCGGCGGCGCCGCGCTTGATCGCGGTGCGTCGCGCCAGCAGATGCACGATCCGCGGTCGCGGCGTGGCCTCCTCGATCAGCACCCAATCGCCGACCGCGGCGCGGTCCTGGGCCGGAAACCGGCGCCGGGCCCACTCCGGCGGCGAATCCACCGCCCGGGTCGACTCCGGGCCCTCGGCGACCACGTAGCCCGTGCGGTGTTGTTCGACCACCCGCGCCGGCCGCGCCTGCGGGTGGGCGGCGAGCGCCTCGGCCCAGGCCGGATCGGCGACCTGCCCGGGCGCGATGCCGGCGTAGGGCCAGCCGATCGCGCCCAGCGCGGGGACGGTGGCGGTCAAGCAGGGCGGGGGCGGTCGGGCATGCATGGATTCTATGCCGAGGCACGCGTGCCCGGGCCGTCGCCCTGCGCTAAGCTTCCGGACTTTGCCGAACCGCCGATGAGCCGTACCGACATGACGTCGTCCACCAGCTCCACACCCAGCCCGGAACACGCCCTGAAATCCACCGCCCTCAAAACCCGCGAACGCCTGTCCGAGGTCCGCTACGAGATCCGTGGCGAACTGGCCCGGCGCGCGCGCGAGCTGGAGGGCCAGGGCCGCCAGCTCATCAAGCTCAACATCGGCAATCCCGGCGCCTTCGGCTTCCGCGCCCCCGAACACCTGCAGCGCGCGATCGCCGACCGCATCGCCGACACCGACCCCTACACCCACCAGCAGGGCCTGCCCGCCGCGCGCGAGGCGATCGCCGCCTTCCACCGCAGCCGCGGCACCCCCAAGGCCAGCCCCGAGCGCGTGTTCGTCGGCAACGGCGTCAGCGAACTGATCGACCTCTCGCTGCGCGCCCTGCTCAACCCCGGCGACGAAGTGCTGCTGCCTTCGCCCGACTACCCGCTGTGGTCGGCCGCGACCATCCTCAACGACGGCCGTCCGGTCTACTACCGCTGCCACGCCGAGAACGGCTTCCTGCCCGATCCCGACGAAATCGCCTCGCTGGTCTCCTCGCGTACCCGCGCGATCGTGCTGATCAATCCCAACAATCCGACCGGCGCCAGCTATCCGCGCGAACTGATCGAACGCATCGTGGCGATCGCCGCGAAGCATCACCTGCTGCTGATGGCGGACGAGATCTACGACCACATCCTCTACGACGGTGCGACCTTCCAGCCGCTCGCGCCGCTGGCCGGCGACCTGCCCTGCCTGTCCTTCGGCGGCCTGTCCAAGGTGCACCGCGCCTGCGGCTGGCGCGTGGGCTGGGCGGTGCTCAGCGGCGATCCGCTGCGCAGCGGCGAGTTCCACCACGCCATGGACCTGCTCGGCGCGCTGCGCCTGTGCGCCAATGTGCCCGGTCAGTTCGCGATCGAAGCCGCGCTGCACGGCGACGACACCATCGGCGCGCTCACCGCGCCCGGCGGCCGCCTGTACGAAACCCGCCGCGCCCTGATCGATTGCTGCGAACGCAGCGAACACCTCGCCCTGGTGCCGCCGGCCGGCGCGCTGTACGGCTTCCCGGCGGTGGTCGGCCCGGCCGCGCGCGGTTTCGACGATCACGCCTTCGCCCTGGAGATGCTGGAGAACGAAGACGTGCTGATCGTCCCCGGCTCCAGCTTCAACGTGCCCGAACGCAACCACTTCCGCGTCACTCTGCTGCCGGAAGCGCCGGTGCTGCGCGAGGTATTCGCACGGATCGGGCGGGTGCTGGACCGTCGCGCCGAAGCCGCGCTGGCGGCGCGGACCGCGGTGGCCTGAGCCATGACCGGCGCGGCGATCGTCCCGGCGATCGTCCCGGCGATCGTCCCGGCGATCGTCCCGGCGATCGCCGCACTCGCGGCCGCCGCCGGCGAGATACCGCTGCAGCAAGCCCGCGCCGCACGCTACCTCGCGCTCGGCGACAGCTACACCATCGGCGAAGGCGTCGCGCCCGAAGGCCGCTGGCCGGCGCAACTGGTCGCGATGCTGCGCGCCTCCGGCCTCGCGATCGACGGCATCGCCATCGAAGGCATCGCGATCGAAGACCCGCGGATCATCGCGACCACCGGCTGGACCACCGACGAACTGTCCGCCGCGCTGGACGCCGCCGAACCGCTCGGCACGGACTGGGACATGGTCAGCCTGCTGATCGGCGTCAACAACCAGTACCGCGGCCGCGACGTCGACGACTACGCCCGCGAATTCGCCGCGCTGCTCGAACGCGCGATCGGCTACGCCGGCGGCCGCGAGCGGCGCGTGTTCGTGCTCGCGATTCCCGACTGGGGCGTGACCCCGTGCGCGATCGAAGCCGATCGCGACCGCGCCGCGATCGCGCGCGAACTCGACGCCTACAACGCGATCGCCGCCGACCTCTGCGCGCGCCGCGGCGTGGCCTTCATCGACATCGCCCCGGTCAGCCGCGCCCGCGGCGCCGAAGCGGCCATGCTGGCCGACGACGGCCTGCATCCTTCCGCCGCGCTCTACACCGAATGGGCGAAGCAGGCGCTGCCTGCCGCGCAGCGCGCGCTCGCCGACCGCGGCGCGGCGACGCCATGAGCGCATCGCTGCCGGCACCGACCCTCGACGCCGCCGACGCCCGGCGCATCGCCGAAGCCTTCCTGCCGCGGTTCCCGCTGGGCAATCGCTACGACTATTACTACGTGCGTACCAAACTGCGCACCGATCCGCTGTATCCCGGCGCGATCGACGCCCTGCGCGGCAGCACCGCGCCGCTGCTCGACCTCGGCTGCGGCCTGGGCCTGCTCGCGCACGCCCTGCACGGCGCCGGGATCGTCCTGCCGTATCGCGGCGTCGACAACGACGCCGCCAAGATCGCCCGCGGCCAGCGCGCCGCGGACCGCCGCGGGCTCGCCGACGCGCGGTTCGAGGTGGTCGATCTCGCCCGCGGCCTGCCCGAGCACCGCGGCAGCGTCGCCATCCTCGACGTGCTGCAGTACCTCGACGCCCCGGTCCGCGACGCCCTGCTCGTGCGCACCGCGGCGATGCTCGACGACGGCGCCCGCCTGGTCGTTCGCACCCCGATCGAAGACCGCAGCCGCCGCATGCGCGTCACCCGCTGGGCCGACCGCTTCGCCCACGCCGTCGGCTGGATGGGCGCCCGCCCCCGGAGCTACCCCACCCTCGACGGCCTGCGCGGCGTCCTCGAAACCGCCGGCCTGCGCGTCGACACCCGCGCCCTCCACGGCAATACCCCCTTCAACAACTGGCTGATCGTCGCCCGGCGCTGACGAGACAGATCCAGCTCCTGTTGGAGACCCCGAAGGGCCGATGCTTTCCCGTCAACGCTTCAGGTCCTTTGTCGGGCATCCCGGCCCTCCCGCAAACGCAGTCCATCTCCGGAAATCGATTTCTTCCGCCGACATCGACCATACCGCTGCGCACGGCCGGGAGCGTCCGGGACCCCCTGCTAGAATCCGGGCTCTAAATTCCCACGACAGGACGCGGCCGCCCGGCCGCTGCGGAGCCCACGGCATGAGCTGGTTGAACGAACTGCTGCAGAACGACCCCGATCCCACCGAGACCCGCGAGTGGGTCGAATCGCTCAAGGCGGTGATCGATGCCGACGGCCCGGGCCGCGCCCACCAGCTGCTCAACGGGATGGTCGAACTGACCCGCCGTGCCGGCGCCCATCTGCCGTTCGCGCCGACCACCGAGTACATCAACACCATCCCCGCCCACCTCGAACCGCGCATGCCCGGCGATGCGCACATGGAATGGCGGATCCGCTCGATCATCCGCTGGAACGCCATGGCCATGGTGGTCCGCGCCAACCGCAAGCCCGGCGACCTCGGCGGCCACATCGCCAGCTTCGCCAGCTCGGCCACCCTCTACGACGTCGGCTTCAACCACTTCTGGCGCGCCCCGAGCGCCGACCACCCCGGCGACCTCATCGCCGTGCAGGGCCACAGCTCGCCCGGCGTCTACGCCCGCGCCTTCCTCGAAGGCCGCCTGACCGAATCGCAGATCGACCACTTCCGCATGGAAGTCGACGGCCGCGGCGTCAGCAGCTATCCGCACCCCTGGCTGATGCCCGATTTCTGGCAGTTGCCCACGGTGTCGATGGGCCTCGGGCCCATCAGCGCCATCTACCAGGCCCGCAACTGGAAATACCTCGAAGCCCGCGGCCTGATCCCGAAGTCCGACCGCAAGGTCTGGTGCTTCATGGGCGACGGCGAATGCGACGAACCCGAAAGCCTCGGCGCGATCAGCGTCGCCGGCCGCGAAGGCCTCGACAACCTGGTCTTCGTCATCAACTGCAACCTGCAGCGCCTCGACGGCCCGGTGCGCGGCAACGGCAAGATCATCCAGGAACTCGAAGGCGCCTTCCGCGGCGCCGGCTGGAACGTGGTCAAGACCGTCTGGGGCAGCTATTGGGACCCGCTGCTGGCCAAGGACCACACCGGCCAGCTCAAGCGCCTGATGATGGAAACCGTCGACGGCGAATACCAGAACTGCAAGGCCTTCGGCGGCGCCTACACCCGCGAGTATTTCTTCGGCAAATATCCGGAAACCGCCGCGATGGTCGCCAACATGAGCGACGACGACATCTGGCGCCTCAACCGCGGCGGCCACGACCCGCACAAGGTCTACGCAGCCTACGAGAACGCCCGCCAGACCACCGGCATGCCCACCGTCATCCTCGCCAAGACGGTGAAAGGCTACGGCATGGGCAGCGCCGGCGAATCGCTCAACCCGACGCACCAGACCAAGAAGCTCGACGACGACGCCGTGCGCGCCTTCCGCGACCGCTTCAAGATCGACATCGCCGACGAACAGCTCAAGGACGGCGCGGTGCCGTTCTACCACCCCGGCGAGAAGTCACCGGAAGTCGAATACATGATCGAACGCCGCCGCGCCCTCGGCGGTTTCCTGCCGCAGCGCCGGCGCAAGAGCACGCAGTCGCTGGAAGCGCCGAAACTCGAAGTCTTCGATCGTCTGCTGAAATCCACCGGCGATCGCGAGATCAGCACCACCATGGCCTTCGTCCAGGCCTTCAACGTGATCCTGCGCGACAAGCAGGTCGGCCCGCGCTGTGTGCCGATCGTCGCCGACGAAGCCCGCACCTTCGGCATGGAAGGCCTGTTCCGCCAGATCGGCATCTACGCGCCGGAAGGTCAGAAGTACAAGCCGGTCGATCGCGATCAATTGATGTACTACCGCGAGGACGCCGCCGGCCAGGTGCTGGAAGAAGGCATCACCGAATGCGGCGCGTTCTCGTCGTGGATGGCCGCGGCCACCAGCTACAGCACCAACGATCTGCCGATGCTGCCGTTCTACATCTACTACTCGATGTTCGGCTTCCAGCGCATCGGCGACAGCGCCTGGCAGGCCGCCGACATGCGCGCCCGCGGCTTCCTGCTGGGCGCCACCGCCGGCCGGACCACGCTCAACGGCGAAGGCCTGCAGCACGAAGACGGCCACTCGCACCTGCTCGCCGGCGCGATCCCCAACTGCCGCGCCTACGACCCGACCTTCGGCTTCGAGGTCGCCGTCATCCTGCAGTACGGCATGCAGCGCATGCTCACCGAACAGCAGGACGAGTACTACTACCTCACCCTGATGAACGAGAACTACGCCCACCCGGACATGCCCGAGGGCGCGGCCGAGGGCATCATCAAGGGCATGTACCTGCTGAAGGACGCCGGCAAACCCAAGAAGGGCGAACTGCGCGTGCAACTGCTCGGCAGCGGCACCATCCTGCGCGAGGCCATCGCCGCCGCCGAACTGCTCGACAAGGACTTCGGCGTCACCGCCGACATCTGGTCCTGCCCCAGCTTCACCGAACTCCGCCGCGACGGCTTTGATGCCGAACGCTGGAACCGCCTCAACCCCGAGGCGAAAACGCCCCGCAAACCGTATGTCACCGAACTGCTGGAAACCCGCCAGGGCCCGGCCATCGCCGCCACCGACTACGTCCGCGGCTTCGCCGACCAGATCCGCGCCTTCGTGCCGATGCGGTACACGGTGCTGGGCACCGACGGCTTCGGCCGCAGCGATACCCGCGCGAACCTCCGCCGGCACTTCGAGGTGGATCGGTATTACATCGCGCAGGCGGCGATCGATGCGCTGGCGAAGGAAGGGAAGATGACGGCCAAGGACGTGGCGCGGGCGATCAAGCTGTACAAGATCGATGTGGAGAAGGGGAATCCGGTGGGGGCGTAACGACAATGGATCCAGCGGAAGGAGACCTGTCTTGAACATCCGCCTTGCCTCGATGGCGCTGCTGCTGGCGTGTTGCGCGCTGCCGGGCTGCCGGACCGTCACACCAGCGAATCCAACGCTGGAGGCGCTGCAGATCGCGGCGACGCCCGAGCCGCTGGATCGCGTATCACCGGCCCGGGAACAGCGACATGCGAAGACGGC
>JBIJAD010000476.1:0-2546 GCA_044345955.1 Lysobacteraceae bacterium | reverse complement strand
GGACCAGCGCTTCGTCCTGCTGGAGCCGGGCTTCACCGCCGGCGCGCAGATCGGTTCGAAAGCCCAACAGCATGTCACCCAGCAACTGGGCGGCACGCTGAAGACCGACGGCTGGTTCGACGATGACGCCTACATGCTGTTGCTGTGGCAGTTGGGCGATGGATCTCCGACATACATCGCGTTCGTGATGACCCGGGATCCCTTGCCGGGCACGGACGAGCGCCGGCTGGTGGGTTACTTCGCGCTCGAGCCGACCGGGGCAGACAAGAGCAGATAACCGACAGAGGGAATTCCGGCATGGGCAAGGAGCAACGGCAGTACACGGAAGCGGACCTGTACGGTGCCGATGGCCGTCCACACGCGACGGACATACGTCAGGACAATATCTACAACTGCTATTTCCTCGCCCCCATGGGCGCCTTGAGTGAACAACAACCCGACCGCATCCGCGACGCGGTGCGCTTCAATCCCGAGACGGGAGATTTCACGGTCCGGCTGTACCGCCCACCCAGCGAGCAGGAACGCAAGCAAGGGCAGAGCGGGCCGATCGAGGAGTCGATCAGCGTCTCGCAGGACGACATTCGATACAACCTTCGCCGCCAAGGCGGCGGTACGGCCGACAACAACACTGAGCGCAATGGCCCCCTGTGGCCGACCGTGATCGAAGCAGGATTCGCGGAACTCTACGGCCGCGATGCACAGGGTCGCGTCGACCTGGGCCAGGGCTACCGCACGATCGGCGCCGTGACCGGCGGCGGCGCCCTGGGCGACGGCACGTATGCGCTGACCGGCGAATCGGGCCGCAGTCTGCAGATCACGAATCCCGATGCCCCACCGATGCGGCCCACCGGTCCCAACCATGTCGCTCGCCCCGAACCGCCGCCCTTTCAAGCACAACGACAGGGCGCGCGGGTGTCGCTGGATGCGGCGCATGCCGAAGTGGAAGAGGCGCTGGCCGACAACCGTCCGGTGTCGTTGGCGACGCAAGGGCGTGATGTCCGCGATGGTCTCGAGGAAAGCCATGCCTACATGGTGACGGGCATCACGCGCGACCCTCGCACCAATGAAACGCTGATCACGCTGCGCAACCCCTACGGGACCAATGCGCGCGCGCAGGAAGGCGATCAGCATGTGGGCGCCAACTGGAGCGACGGCAACCCGGAGATCACCGTCAACCTCAACCGGCTGGTGCGCGACGGCAGCTTCGCCGAATTCAACATCGGCCCGGCACCGCGACTGCAATCGCAGCAGCCCGACGCCGCCGTCCCGGCACAGGACCCACCGGCCTCCACACCGCCGGCACAACCCGCACCCGTCACTCCCGACCCGCACACTCTGCCCACGCAGGCACCGGTCTCATCGGGTACCGTCGACATCACCGACCGCAGTCATCCCGGCCACGAGCGATTCCAGCAAGCCATGGCCGCGATCGAACATTCGCCGAACATCCCGCCGGGCACCTTCTCGGGAGAGCGTCTGCAGCAGGCGGCCGCCAACGTGGCCTACGCCAGCCTGGCCGGCGCGGAACGGCCGCAGGGCGGACAGAACGAGCGGCTGGACCGTATCGATTTCACGGTCTTCAACAAGAACGGCACCGGTCTGGTCGCCGGCCAGGGCGAGCTGGGCAATCCCGCCTCGAAACTGGCCTTCCTGCCCGCCACGCAGGACAACGCCACGTCGCTGGGGCAAGCCTCGCAACAGGTGAGCGACACCCTGGCCCGGCAGCAGACGCAAGCGCAGAACATGGCGCAACCTGCGCCCGCGCAGTCGATCGATGACCCCACACCGAAGCTATTGAGGGTGTAGCCCGTCAGGCGAGCCTGAGCCCGTCGCGGGCGGAGCGGACGCCCACGAGTCCCGTTGTTCGGGTGTAACCTTGGACAAAGGAGACAGCCAGCAGATCCGGGGGTTTGTGCCGATGCGCTACACTCTGGCTGGGTCCGGATGGGGTTCGAGCGCTCGGATACGCGAGCGAACCTGCGCCGGCATTTCGAGGTGGATCGGAATTACATCACGCAGACGGCGATCGATGCGCTGGCGCGGGAAGGGAAGATGACGGCGAAGGATGTTTCGCGGGCGATCAAGTTGTACAGGTTGGATTTCGACAGGCAAAACCCGATCCGTATTTAACTAGAAGGGCCCCGTAGCTGCGGCGCTTTTCCATTCAGTCAACACCAAGAGCTTGTTAATACTATGGGTGAATCTCGGCGCGTCATTAGAGTTTTCCTGGCGTCGCCCGGCGATCTTTCCGAGGAACGGAAGCGGGCGAAGGCGATTGCAGACGAACAAAACGACCTTTTTGCGGAAGCCTTCAACTGCCAGTTTCAGCTGGTGGGCTGGGAGGACACTGTCTCCGTGTTCGGTCGGCCCCAAAGCACTATCAATCAAGAGTTAGAGCGGTGCGAGATCTTTATCGGATTGATGTGGCGAAAATGGGGAACCCCACCTGCCATCAAAGGACAGTTCACTTCAGGCTTCGAAGAAGAGTTTCGAACGACTCTTGCTAGGCGCCGGTCGTCCGGGCGGCCAGAAATGAGCATGTTCTT
>JBIJAD010000148.1:0-9185 GCA_044345955.1 Lysobacteraceae bacterium | reverse complement strand
CCTTCTCGATCTGCAGCTTGTTGGCGAATTCCACGATCAGGATGCCGTGCTTGGAGATCACGCCCACCAGCGTCACCAGCCCGACCTGGGTGTAGATGTTGATGCTCATCCCGGGGAAGGCCTCGATGCCGCTCATGCCGAGCACGCCGCCGACGATCGCCAGCACGTTCAGCACCAGCAGCGCGCCGCAGATCGCCATCGGCACCGTGATCAGCATGATCAGCGCGTCGCGGAAGCTCTCGAACTGCGCGGACAGCACCAGGAAGATGATGATCAGCGCGAACAGCAGGGTGATCAGCATGGTGGTGCCCTCCTGCTTGAACTGACGCGACTCTCCGGCGTAATCCACGCTGTAGCCCTGCGGCAGCACCTCTTTCGCCGCCTGCTCCAGGATCGCCAGCGCCTCGCCCTTGCTCACGCCGGGGCGCGGGGCGAAGGTGATCGAGACCGCGTTGAGTTGCTGGAAGCGCTTGAGCGACTGCGGCTGTGTGCTTTCCTTCAGCGTGACCACGGTCGAGAGCGGGATCAGCTCGCCGCTGCGGGTGCGGGTGTGATAGTTCTCCAGCGCGCTGGCGTTGAGCCGGTCCTCGCGCTGCACCTGCGGGACCACCCGGTACGAGCGGTTCTGCATCGCGAAGCGGTTGGTGTAGCCGCCGGAGAGCAGCGCCGCCATGTCCGCCGCCAGCGTGCGCATGTCGATGCCCAGCGCGGCCGCCTTGTCGCGGTCGATGTGCACCTCGATCCTCGGCTTGTCGATCTTCAGATCCTTGTCGAGGAAGATGAAGCGCTTGCTGGCATAGGCGCGACCCAGGATCTCGTCGGCGAGTTCGGCCAACCGACCCAGATCGCCGACGCCACCGATGATGAACTCGCCGCCGCCGTCGCCGCCCGCGCTGGGCAGCGACGGCGGAATCAGCGCGAACACGTTCAGGCCGGTGACCTGGCTCATCTGCGGCTGCAGCGTCTTCTCCAGCACCTGTTTGGTCGAGCGCTCGCGTTCGCTCCAGGGTTTGAGCACGAAGCCGGACATCGCCATCGGGCTGGCGCCGCCGCCGCTGCCGCCGAAGCCGCCGTTGAACAGGAAGAAGCCGTCGACCTCGGGCACGCTTTTCGCGATCGCGGTGACCTCCTCTGTGTAGCGTTCCACGTAATCGAGCGTGGCGTGCGGGTCGGCGCTGGCGATCGAGAAGATGAAGCCCTCGTCCTCCACCGGCGCCGGCTCCTTCGGCGCGGTGGTGTACAGGAACACACAACTGACCAGCACGATCGCGCCGAACATCGCGATCACCGATTTCGTCTCCAGCGCGCCGTGCAATCTGCGCTGATAGCCGTGACGCAGGGCGTCGAACTTGCGGTCCAGCCACAGCTCCAGCTTCGCTTTCGGATGCGCCGGATCGTGCGCCTTGAGCATTTTCGCGCTCATCATCGGCGAAAGCGTCAGCGCGATCACGCCCGACAACAGCACCGCGCCGGCCAGGGTGAAGGCGAACTCGGTGAACAGCACGCCGGTGAGGCCGCCCTGGAAGCCGATCGGCAGATACACCGCGACCAGAGTGGTGGTCATCGCGACCACCGGCCAGGCCAGCTCGCGCGCGCCCTTGAGCGCCGCGTCGAGCGGTTTCATGCCTTCCTCGATGTGACGGTGGATGTTCTCCAGCACGATGATCGCGTCGTCGACCACGATCCCGATGGCCAGCACCATCGCCAGCAGAGTCAGCAGATTGATGGTGAACCCCATCAGCAGCATCAGGAACAGGGTGCCGACCAGCGACAGCGGCACCGTCACCGCCGGGATCAGCACGCTGCGCAGCGAGCCGAGGAAGAAGTAGATCACCACGATCACGATGATCACCGCCTCGACGATCGTGGCGACCACTTCGTCGATCGCTTCCTGGATCGACTCGGTGCTGTCGTAGGGGATCGAGCCCTTGATGCCCTGCGGCAGTTGCGGGACGATCTGCGCGTCCCACAGCGCGCGCACTTCGCGGATCACGTCCAGCGAATTGGCGTCAGGCGCGACGTACACGCCGATGAAGGTCGCGGCTTCGCCGTTCATGCGCACGGAGGTGCCGTAGGATTCGGAGCCGAGCACGACATCGGCGATGTCGCCGAGGCGGACGATGGCGCCGTCCTGCTCGCGCACGACCAGTTGCCGGAACTCCTCCGGCGTGCGCAGGTCGGTGCGCGCGGTCATGTCGATGGCGACCATCTGGCCCTTGGTCGAGCCCACCGCCGACAGCACGTTGTTCGACTGCAGCGCGGCCGAGACGTCGCTGGCCGTGACCTGCAGCGCGGTCATCCGTTCGGGCTTGAGCCAGACCCGCATCGCGAAGGTGCCGGCACCGAGAATGTCGGCGCGCTGCACGCCCGGCACGGTCACCAGCTTCGGCTGGATCACGCGGTTGAGATAGTCGGTGATCTGGTTGTTGTCGAGCGTGTCGCTGGCGAAGGACAGGTACATCGCCGCGATCTGCTGGCCCTGCTGCAGATCGATCACCGGGTCTTCCGACTCCGGCGGCAACTGGCCGCGCATCTTGTTGACCTTGGCCGCGATCTGGGTGAGCGCTTCGTTCGGATCCTGGTCCAGACGGATGTAGGCCTGGATCGTGCTCACGCCGGCCGCGCTGGTCGAGCTCATGTACTCGATGCCCTCGGCGCTGGCGATCTCGCGCTCCAGCGGCGTGGTGATGAAGCCCTGGATCAGGTCGGCGTCGGCGCCGAAATACACGGTGCTGACGTTGATCACCGCGTTGCGCATCTCCGGGTACTGGCGGACGTTGAGTTCCGAGTACGCGCGCAGTCCGAACAGCAGGATGAACAGGCTGACGACGACCGCCAGCACCGGTTTGTGGATGAAGATGTCGGTGAATTTCATCGTGCGCTCCGACTCAACTGTTGCCGGGCTTCGGTGCGGCGTCGGAAGCCGGCTGCACCTTGTTGTTCACGGTCACTTCCGCCTCGTTGCGCAGTTTGAGCAGGCCGCTGGTGACCACGCGTTCGCCCGGCTTCAGGCCCTCGGTCACCGCGATCAGGTCGCCGCGGGTGGCGCCGGTCTTCACGAAGCGCTGGCGCACCACCAGCTTGTTGCCGGTCAGCGGCTTGCCCTGCATGTCGGTTTCGCCCTGGCGGCGCGCGACCTCCTCGATCACGAACACAGCGTTGCCGTAGGGATTGAAGCTGATCGCGCTCTGCGGTATCACCACCACCGCGCGATCGCCGCCCAGATCGAAACCGACCCGCGCGAACATGCCCGGACGCAGCGCGAGATCGGCGTTGACCAGTCGCGCCTGCACCTTGAAGTTGCGGGTCTGCGGGTCGATCCGCGGTTCGATCGCGACGACCGTGCCGTCGAAGCGTCGGCCGGGCATGCCGTCTAGCGTGGCGCGGATGACCGTGCCCTCGGCCACCTGGCCCATGCGCTGCTGCGGCAGGGTGAAGTCGAGCAGGATCGGATCCAGCGACTGCAGATTCACCAGCGGGTCGCCGGGCGCGACGTACTGGCCGAGATTGATTCTGCGGATGCCGAGCACGCCGTCGAACGGCGCGCGCACGGTCTTCTGCGCGATCATCGCCCGCTGCGCTTCGACCTGGGCGAGCGTGGTCGCGGCCTGGGTGGCGCGTTCCTCCACTTCCGATTGCGACACCAGTTGCTGCCGCCCGAGCTCGCGCCAGCGATCGCGCTGCTGCACCGCCAACCGTGCGGAGGCTTCGAGCGCCCGGAGGGTCGCTTCCTCGTTCGCGGTGTTCAGTCGCACCAGCACCGTTCCGGCCTTCACCCGCTGGCCAGCCTGGAACAGGATGTCGCGGATGACGCCGGCGGCTTCGGTGGTGACGTCGGTGCCGTTGATCGCCACGAACGTGCCCACCGCCTCGGCGCTGTCGCTCCAGCGTTCGGCTTTCGCGATGCCGGCGCTCACCGCCACCGGCGGCTGCGGCATGTTGTCGAACATCGCGTTCATCTGTTTGTTGCCGAACGACTTCACGCCGAAGATGCCGCCGAACACGACGGTAGAGCCGATCAGCATCCAGAGCATGCGTTTGCGGGCGGAAGCGGGACGCGGGGCGTCTTGACGGTCAGGCATGGCGGTGGGCCTCGGCGGACAGGATGTCGTGTGACGGAACGGCGCGCAGCGGCCCCAGCGGGGGACAGGCGCTGGCGAAGACTTCGCGGCACAGGCGGTCGTTGAGCGCGTCCAGGGCCGGGTCGTCGGCGGGGTCGAACAACGGCTGCCAGCCGTAGCCGTTCAGCAGGTAATGCAGGTGCTTCATCATCAGCCGGTACGGGTCGGCGACTGCGTGGGCTTCGAGCAGGCCCTTGGCGTGGGTGAGGATGTGCATGCCCAGCGACAGCGTCCAAGGCCCGATGCTGACCGCCTGCGGCGGCAGGCCGAAGCCCTGCGGCAAGTCGCCGGCGGCGATCGCGTCGGCGGCGATGTCGTCGACCAGTCGGCCCAGCGGGGCGCTGGCTTCCAGCGCGCGCTGGCGGCTCTCGGCCGAGGCCGCCCCCCAGATCACATCGGTCCAGACGAACTGCTCCAGCCGGAAGTGCTCCGGGCGGTCGCGGATCACCATCAGGTCGGCCAGACTGATCGCGACCATGCGTTCGCGGCTGGGGCCGGCCCAGCGCGCGACCCGTTCGAACAGGTCCATCCGCCGCAGGCAATTGCGCGTGGCCAGGGCGACCAGCAGGTCTTCCTTGCTGGCGAAGTGCTGGTAGAGGGTGCCGATGGCGTAGTCGCACTCCTCGGCGATCCTGGCCATCTGCAGCGACAGCAGGCCGTCGCGCTGGATCAGCGCCTGGGCCTTGTCGAGAAACAATTGTTCGCGCTCGGCGCGCTCGCGCCGGCGGCGGTCCTGGGTGCCCATTTCAGGCTCGGATCGGAAACGGATGCGGATTTTGAATTCGATTCAAAATATGATCAAGAATTATTCCGTTCCGCAGCGTGCCGGATTTGGCGACAAAGCGCATGTCGGGGCGGGTTGCCGGTGTCGTCCGGACACAAAAAAACCCGGCAGCGGGGCTGCCGGGTCGGAGAGCGCGCGCGGACCGGGGAGGGGTCGGCCCGCGGCGCGGACCTCAGCGGGCGGCCTTGCGACCGCCGGCGGCCTTGACCACCTTCTCGGCGTCGGCCTGCACGGTGGCAGCGACGGTCTCGAACTGGCTCTTGGCGAGCTGGGCGATGGCTTCCTGGGTCTTGAAGGTGCGGCCGAAGACTTCCTGGCCGGCGCCGATGCTGCGCTCGACGTTCTCGCGGGCGATCTGCACGCCCTTCGGCCACACGGTCTTGAGGCTGTCGAGGTCGCGGACGTCGGCCAGCTCGCCCCAGAAGGCGAAGGTGGCGTTCATGTTCTCTTCGAGGGCGGCGAACTGGACGCCGAACGCGGCCTCGGTGTTTTCGAGGGTCAGGCGGCCGATCTGCGCGGTGGCGTCGGCGAGCTGACGGGTGCTGCGGGTGAACTGTTCGTTGAATTGCTCGTACATGGCGGACTCCTGGGCAGGGGTGCCGGCAGGGATGCCGGTTTGTGCAGTGCAACATAACGGCTTTTTGTTGCAGCGCAACAAAAAGCCGACGAACGGTCGATGCCCGCCCACCGGTTGTTTGGGAGCAATGGGTTGCGCGCGGTGCGGCCTCGGGCCGGCAGCCCTGCCGTGCCTTTGCCGCGGGACCTCAGCCCCGATAGCGGCAGCCCGAGGTGCAAGTCTCGTGGACCACCACCTCGCTCAATTGCGGCAGCACCGGCTTGAGCCGGTCCCAGATCCAGATCGCCAACCGCTCGCTGGTCGGATTCTCCAGACCCTCGATCTCGTTCAGATAGTGGTGATCGAGCCGGTCGTACAGCGGCCGGAACGCGGCCTTGATGTCGGCGAAATCCATCACCCAGCCGGTCTGGGGGTCGATCTCGCCGCCGACGTGGATCTCGACCCGGAAGGAGTGGCCGTGCAGGCGTGCGCATTTGTGCCCGGGCGGCACGTTGGGCAGCCGATGCGCGGCTTCGAGGGTGAAGATCTTGAAGATGTCCATGGCGGGCGACGGCGGGCGGGGCTCCGGCCCGGAAACGACCGCGGCGGGAGTGCCCGCATTCTAACCCCGGCGGACCGTCCGGCCGCGGTCGCGGCTCAGCGCCCGCGGCGCACCGCTTCGCGGGCCAGGGCGCGCAGCACGGGGGTGTCCAGCCCGGCATGGGAGAGCCGGATCAGCGCGCGATCGACCGCGCGCTCGGCGGTGCGTGCGGCGAGATCGTGTTCGCGGTCGCCGTCGAGCATGTCGTCGCGGAGCTGGTAGGCCAGGCCGATCTCGTCGGCGAAGGCGGTGAGGGCGGCGACGCGGAAATCGTCCCCGCAGCCGCCGGCGATCGCGCCCAGCCTGGCGGCGGCGGCCAGCAGCGGCGCGGTCTTCTTCGCCACGCTCTCGGCCAGGCCGCACAGTTCGGCGGCCTGGCCGTGGGCGATACCCTCGACGCCGCAGGCGTCGGACAGTGTGGCGATCCTGCGATCGAGATCCGCTGCGCCGTCGCGGGCCAGGGCCGCGTAGGCTTCGCAGAGCAGGGTGGCGGCCGCGAGCAATGCCACCGGCTCGCCGAAGGCACGATGCAGGGCCGGCCGGCCGCGGCGCTCTTCGGCGTCGTCCATGCACGGCAGGTCGTCGAGGATGAGACTCTGGGCCTGGACCATTTCCACCGCCAGTGCTGCGCCGCGCGCGGCCGCGGAATCGCCGCCGACCGCTTCGCAGGCGGCCCGCACCAGCAGGGCGCGGAAGCGCTTGCCGCCCTGCAGGGCGTAGCGAATCGGTGCGCTGAGCGGCGAATGCGCAGGCAGGCCGTCGAGATAGGCGGCGATGTCGCCCTCGATCGCCGCCAGCGCTGCGGCCTGCCAGGGCCCGGGCAGCAAGGGCTGCGGCCGCGGTTCCTCGACGAGGCAGGGCGTCGTCGCGGGGGCCGGATCTCCGGCGATCGGGCGCGCAGCGAGTTCCATGGCGGTCTCCGGCGGGGGCGTGGCGTCAGGCGGCTTCGAACCGCTGCATGAAACGCTCGGCGTCGCGGACGCCGGCGTAGTCGCGGATGATCGCGTAGAGCTTCTTGACCATCTCGACGTACTCGTCCTGGCTCTTCACCTGGGAGACGCGTGCGATGACCGGATCCGCATCCTGGCCGAGGGTCTGGACCAGATAGGTGCGCAGGGCCGCGATCTTGAGCGCGAGGCTGTTGTCCATCTGCTGGATCATCGGCGCCGGCACGGAAGCGTTCGCGGAGGCGAGGACCGGCTGGGCCATCGCGACAGGGGCCGGCTGCGGGATCGCCTGAGGGATCGCCTGAGGGATTGGCGCGGGCGCCGGGACAGGCTGCGGGGTCGGGGCGGGGGTGAAGCGCTGGGTCATCGGTTCCGGGGCCGCGGCGACGGCGGCCGAGCCCTCGGTGCGGATCGGGAACACGTTGGCGCGCGTGCCGATGCGCTGGATGTAGCCGTTGTCCTCCAGGAAGAACAGCGGTGCCAGCGAGTCGCGGCAGGGGTCGCTGATGAGCTGGATCGTTTCGACGTTGCGGATACCGTTGATGATCAGCAGCACCATGCGGAGGTCTGCAGGGAGTGAGTCGTCGCGATGACGGAGGGCCTGTTCGCCCTTGGCGGTTTTCTCGAAAACGATGCTGGAATCCATGGTCGGATGTCTCGGGATGGGTCGGCAGCGGTCACGCCTGTCGTCCTTGCCCGGCAGCTTCGTTCCCCCGTCGCCGGATCGCCGTTGACCGTAAGAAGCGAACCGCCGAGGGGCGGAAAGTGACGCGACGGGTCAGTGCGGCGAGGCCGGTGCGAAGCTGCCTCACCCCTTCACTAGCAAAGACCGGGCCAATCATGAACGGGGTCTCGGATCGACCGCATCAATGTGCCCGGCACGCTTCCTGCTACGCGCAGGGAGTGCGCACAGCACGCATCCTTAGAAACGAAGGGGGGACCGAGGTATGCAAGATCTGGCATTGATTACCCAGTACATGTTCATGGTGACCATGCTCGGCATGGCCGCTGGGAGCGTCTATTTCTGGTTCGAACGCGATACGTTGTCGGCGGAATTCCGCGCCACGGCCACGATCGCGGGCATCTACACCGCGATCGCGGCCTTCATGTACTGGCGCATGACCGGCATCGTCGGGACCGACGGCGATCCGGCCTCGGTGCTCTCACTGCCCACCCATTACCGCTACGTCGACTGGGTCATCACCACGCCGCTGATGCTGCTCAATCTGATGGTGCTGCTGGAGGTCAACGAGGAAAAGCGCGGTCTGATGTTCGTGATGATCGCCGCCGACGTGGCGATGATCGTGTTCGGCTTCTTCGGCGAGCGCTATTCCAACATCCCGGGCATGGAGTTCGAATCCTGGGTGCTGTTCGGCCTCGGCTGCCTTGCGTACCTGATCCTGCTCTACATGATGTACAGCGCACTGGCCGACGCGGCGAAGGACAAGGTCGCGCCGGTGAAGAAGGCGTTCCTGAGCATGCGGACCTTCATCGTGGTCGGCTGGATGATCTACCCGGTGGGCTTCATCATCGGCATGATCGCGCCCGGCGACGGCGCCAAGATCACGCGCGAACTGGTCTACAACTTCGCCGACCTGGTCAACAAGGTCGGTCTGGGTCTGGTGGCGCTGATCGCGGCGAAGCAGATCAGCCGCGACGCGGCCATCCGTCAGGCGATGCGCAGCCTGTGATCGTGCGGATGCGCATCGCGCGGCATGGTCGCGCGATGCGCAGACGCGCGGTCCGACAGGACTTGCCCGATGAACTTCGCCCGATGAGTTCCGCCTGATGAGATCCGCCCGATGAGCCACGCGGTGGTGCTCGGCGCCGGACTGGGCGGGCTCGCCGCCGCGATCCGGCTGCGCGCGCGCGGTTACGAGGTCGACGTCCACGAACGCCTCGACGAGCCGGGCGGGCGGGCGCGCACCTTCATCCACGAGGGCATCGCGTTCGATGCCGGACCGACGGTCATCACCGCGCCATTCCTGCTCGACGAGTTGTTCGCGCTGGCCGGTCTGCGTCGCGAGGACGCGATCGAGCTGTTGCCGGTGCGGCCGTGGTACCGCTACCTGCTGCCGGAAGGTGACGCCTTCGATTACGGCAGCAGCGCGCAGGAAGTGGTGGAGGCGGTCGCCGCGTTCTCGCCCGGCGATCGCGAAGGCTATCTGCGGCTGCG
>JBIJAD010000003.1:0-31706 GCA_044345955.1 Lysobacteraceae bacterium | reverse complement strand
AGGGATGTGCTGTCGAAAAACCCCGCGAAACCCGCGGACCCGGCGCGCAGCGCCGGGCGCAACCGACGGGGTGTGCTTTCTTTTGGTGACTTCTTCTTTGCACAAGCAAAGAAAAGTCACTCGCTCGCGGCAGCGAGCGAAACAAAGGGCCGAGCGGACAGCCTTCCAGATGATCGCTTCTGGTATGCCCCAAAACAGATCCCCCGCCTGCGGCTCGGGATGACAAAAAACGGGTCGAATGCGATCAACCCGATTTTTTCAGGAGAAAAAGCGGGGAGAGATCAGGCCGAAGCCGACCACGGCCCCGCGTCTCAGAGCACGCGCTCCACCCGCAACACCGCGCCATCCGCGGTCTTGGTCAAGCGGAACCGGTAGGTGCCGGCCTCGGCGATGTTGAGCGTGATGTTCGAGCCGCGGAAGGCCAGCGGCAGCGTGGCGCCGGGGGCGATCGCACCGGGGCCGGGTGCGCCGAGGTCGATGGTCGACCAGTCTTCGCTGCCCAGCTTGAAGCTGTGGATGCCGGCGGCGAGCGCGAGTTCGGCGATGTAGTCGTCGCCCTGCGCGACAAGGCGCGGGCCGAGGCCCCAGTCGTTCATCGAGCCGCGCAGATGCATGGGCGCGCTGTCGAGGCGCTGCATCGGGTCGGTGGTGCGGACGAGGCGCAGCGGGTCGCCGCCTTCGATCACTTCCAGTGCCTGCACGGCGCCGCGGTCGTCGCGACGCACGGCGAGGGTGAGGTTCATGTCGGCGACGACGAGGCGGTCGCCGTCGATCGCGATCAGCTCGCCCACGTCTTCGCCGGAGGCGACGACACCGAGGCGTGTGCCGCGGTCTTCCAGGCGCACCTGCCAGCCGGGCGCTTCGTAATGCCCGACCAGCGCCGCGCGCTGCGCTGCGGTGGTGTCGGTCTCGACCACCCGCCGCGGCGCCAGATCGCGCCAGCCCTGTGCATCGGCGATGGTGCCGATCAGCGCACGCGCCAGGCGTAGACCACCCTGCGCATTCACCATCACCACGATCGCACGCCCGTTCTCGATGCCCGCGATGAGTCTGGCTTCGAAGCCGTAGTTGATGCCGTCGTGGCCGAAGTGCGCGTCGGCGCCTTCGCCTTCGATGGACACACCCAGCCCGTAACCCGGCTGCACCGGCGTCAGCATCGCCCGCGTGAGTTCGGGATCGAAGGTGCCGCGTTCGCCTGCACGCGCCCGCTGCAGCGCGATCGCGAAACGCGCGAGATCGCTCGGCGTGGTCCACAGCCCGGCGGCGGCCTGTTCCGGATGCACGCGATAGCCGCCGTCGATCCGCCCGCCCATGCCGTGACCGTCGGTGCGATCCTGCGGCGCGGGGGCGGTGTAGCCGCTGGCGATCATGCCCAGCGGATCGAGCACGCGTCGCTGCACCAGGTTCGCGAACTCGGTGCCGGTGGTGTCGGCCATCGCCACCTGCGCCAGCGTGTAACCGCCGCCGGAGTAGCGGTAGCCCGCGCCGGGCGTCGCCGCGACGCTCACCGGGCCGCTGTTCGCGGGCGCTTCGCCGGTCAGCACCTGCTGCGGCGTCGGGATCGCGGCGTCGGGCGCATAGCCCTGGAATCCATGGCCGTCGACGCCACCGGTGTGCGAGAGCAATTGACGCAGGGTCGGAAAACCGACGACGCCCTCGGCGCGCGGAATGCGCCAGCCATCGCGGGTGCCGGCGATGGGTTTGTCGAGGTCGATCTCTCCGCGCGCCGCCAGCGCGAGCGCGGCGGCCGCCGCCACCGGCTTGCTGATCGAGGCCGCCTGGAAGCGCGTGTCCGGCGTGACCGGCGCGCAGGTCTCGAGATCGCGCACGCCCCAGGACGCGGCCCACACGATCTCGCCCCGTTCCACCACCGCCACGCTCACGCCCGGCACGCGCATCGCGCGCATGCGGGCCGCCAGCGGGACCGCAGGTCCGCCTTCCGATATCACCGCCGTGCGCACGTCCGAGGCGATGCCTGCGATGGTCTTCGCCTCGTCGGCGTCGGCGAATGCGGTGACCGCGGGGGACCAAGGGCAGGCCGCATGCGTCGCGGTCGGAACGAGTGCGAGGCACAGTGCCCACGCAAGCGCGGCGGGCGGGAATCGTGCAGCGGATACCGGCATGACAGGCTCCATCGACGGGGTGGGAGGTGCCCGCCATGGTAGCGGGTCGGTCGTCTGCGGCGGGCGCGGCTATTTCCGGATGACGCTCACCCGCAGCGGCAGCGTCCACGCGCCGCCGGGAAAGCCCTTGCACTGCCCGGTGGACATTTCGCCGCTGCGCACGAAGGTGCTGCCGTCCCAGGTCCAGGTGGTGGTGGACCAGCAGTCGCCGAGGCCGCGGGATTTGTGTTCGGCGGCGAGGGTGCCGGCGTCGAAGACGTTGGCGTCGGCGGTGACGAGCACGGGACGGAACGGCGGGCGATCTTCGATCATCCAGTAGCCGCTGCCGGCGTTGTAGGCGGCGAGCCAGCAGCGGGTGGACACCAGCAGTTTCGTTTCCGTCAGCCGCACGATCTCCAGCGCTTGCGGCGTGTCCTCGTCGCGGTGCAGGTCGCCGCAGTCGTCTTCGGACGTGGTCTCGCGCAACGCACGACGCAGGGCGGCTTCGTGTCGGGCGGGAAAGTCGGCATCGCCGGGTTTGGCCGGATGCAGCGCGGCAGCGCGCACCGTCGGCGCGGGCAGCGGCGGCAGCACGCCGGCCTCCTTGCGCGCACCGCGGCGCGCCAGTGCGCCCGGTGTCGCGATCCGGCCCTGGGCTTCGTCCATCTTCAGCAGCACCGCGGTGGCGCCGCGGTCGGAGAGCGTCCAGGTCACATCGTCGGTGCCGAATTCGATGCGGGTGTGGTGCAGCAGCGCCCGCAGCAGGGCGGTGGTCTGCGCGGGCGTGAGGTCGGCGACGGCGTTGTCGCGGCGCATCGCGATACCACCCTGCGCGCGGCCGTCGATCGACAGGGCCAGCGTGAAGCGTTCGGGCAGCCCGCCGAGCACGCCGCCCTCCCAGTCGTCGCCGAGCGTGACCTGCGCGGTCGTCGTCGTGCCCGGACCGGCCTCGCGTGTCAGCAGCACGCTCACCGGCGGGCTGTCGGATTCGTCCTGATAGCCCGCGGCGCGACAGGTGCGGGTGTTGTCGCAGACCAGCTCCCAGTCCTGGTGCTGGAAGGTGACGGGTTCGGCACTTGAGGCGATCGGCGGCGCGATGGCCAGGGCGAGCGCGACGCCTGTGGAGAGGCGGGCGATGACGCGATCATCCGGGCGCATGCGTGGGGTCCGACGGAAGCGGGGGGGGGGGGGCGCGGGCAGGATAGCGGACTCGGGTCGCCGGGTCAGTCGCCGTCGGGCGCGCCGGCGTGGTGTCCTGCGATCGACCGCATCGATCGGTCGATGGGCCGGACCGCGGCGATGAGACGCACGGCGTCAATGCGAATCGTTTACCGGCGGACGAACGGTCGCGAAGACCGGCGGACGCTTGACCCAGGTCAAGGAGCCTGCAGTCCGCGGGCATAGGCTGGTCCGCGCCGGACGATCGTTTTTCGAATCGGAGGCGGCGCGGAACTGATGCAGCGTCGCCGCGGCACACTCACTGGACTGGAGGTCAAGCGTCATGGATATCTCCTCGTTGCGGAAAGCATCCCTCGAACCGTTCGACAACATCGCGCTGATCCGCCGCTACTTCGCCGCGGTCAAGGCGATGGACCAGAACGCACTGAAAGGATCGCCGGTCGAACCCAAGGCGATCATGGCCCTGTGGGACAAGGGCGGCGAACTCGCGATCCACGGGCCCGATCCGATCGGCGAGCGCCGTTTCAAGGGCACCCGCGAACTGCAGGGCTTCTACGCCCGGCGTGCGCGCGGCGTCGATGGCGAACTGAAGATCAATCTCTCCAAGGTCAATACGGCGCAATCGAAATCCGGCGAGCAGGTCACCGTCAGCGGCTCGCGCTACGTGGTCGCCAGGAGCGGCGAGGGCATGCAGGTGCCGTTCGCGCACAAGTTCACGATCGCCGATGGCCGGATCACCGCGCTGGAGATTTCGGTCGGCAAGGCGGCCGAGACCGAAATCGCGCCGCTGGGCACCCTCGGCGTCACCGATCTCGGTCGGCTTTCGGCGATGGCGTGGATGGTCGCCTGATCCGACAGATCGGATCGGACCGACAGATCGAACGGACAGATCGGCGGGCCGTCCATCGGCCCGCGCAGGGCCCGGCAGCGCCGGCGGCATGCGGCCATCGGCGCGTGGAGAACGCACATGGAACTGGCGACACCGCTCTACGTGGTGTGGGAAACGACCCTCGACTGCAACGCGCGCTGCGTGCACTGCTATTCCGACGCGGTGTTCGGGCGCGGACCGGAGTATTGGCCGACCGACAGGGCACTGGAACTGATCGACCAGATCGCCGATGCCGGCGTCATCATCCTGGCCTTGTCCGGCGGCGAGGTGCTGCTGCGGCGCGATTGGGAAACCCTGATCGCGCACGGCGTCGCCCGCGGCCTGCGCATGACCCTCGCGACGAACGGCTTGCGGATCACGCCGCAGGTGGCGCGACGGTTGGCCGAACTGGGCATCTGGAACGTCAGCGTCAGCCTCGACGGCGCCGATGCGCAGACCCACGAGGCGATCCGCTGCGTCCCCGGCATCTTCGACGCGGCCTGCGACGCGGTGCGCGCGCTGGTCGATGCCGGGGTGCGGGTGACGGTGAATTTCACGCCGATGCGGCCGAACCTCGCCCAGGCCGAGGATGTGATCGCGCTGGCCTGGCGGCTGGGGGCTGACAAGGTGAATCTCACCGAGTACGTCTACACCACCCGCGGCGGGCTGGGGCTGATGCCGTCCGCGGCGGCGCTGGGCGATCTGCTCGCGCGCTGGCGCGCGGCCGCCGCGCAGTGGCGCGGCCGGATCGAGGTGGACTGGCACGACTGTCGCGTCGGCCTGTTGCTGGAAGGCGAGGAAGCCGAACGTTACAAGGGCTGCGGTGCGGGCTACACCCATTGCCGGATCACGGTCGAGGGCGATGTCACCCCGTGCGTGGTGTTGCCGACCCCGGTGGGCAATCTGGCGACCCAGCGGTTCATGCAGATATGGCGCGAGGCGCCGATGCTGGCGAAGATCCGCGACCGCGACAGCATCACCAGCGGCAATTGCTCGGTGTGCGAATTCAAGAGCCGCTGCGGCGGTTGCCGCGCGGTGAGTCAGGCCTGCTACGGCCATCCCTTCGGCGGCGATCCGACCTGCTGGATCAAGCCCGAACACTGGGGCGAACCGGCGGCCGTCGCGCCGTCGCACTGAGGACACGATCATGAGCACGGTGCGGACTTCCCCCGTCGTTTCCATCGCGACATCCGGCGACGCGCCGGATGCAGTGTTCACCTGCGTGCAGCGGGTGGCCACGGTGCGCGTGCGCCAGGAGCGCGAGGACGGTTATCTGCTCTACCAGCCGGCGACCGACGAACTGCATCTGGTCGATGCGCGCGGGAAGGCGGTGTTCGACCTGTGCGACGGCCGCTGCATCGATGCGGTGATCGCCGACGGCGCGCGGCTGCTGTGCGCCGACGACGAGACGGAGGAAGCCCAGGCGCGGGCCGAGCAGGACGTGTTCGCTTTCCTGCACCAGTTGCAGGCGCGCAGTCTGGTCGCCTGGATCTGAGGTCGCGGCGATGCTACTCGACGCTGTCCGCGCGATGCCCTGTCCCGAGCCGGTCGACGCCGCGCTCGCGGAGCGTCCGGTGTGGTTACTGCAGCCGCCGGCGAATCTCGATGGCCGGCGGCCGTGCCTGGACGACCAGCAATTCGGCCTCGGGCTGCTCTCGCTGTCGGCCTGGCTGCGCAGCCACGGCTACCGCTGCGAGGGACTGCATGTGCCGCTCGCGCTGGGCCGAGGCGAAGCGCTCGACGCGCTGCTGCGGCGGATCGTCGACAGCGATCCGCTGCTGGTCGCGATCGGCATGAACTGGGTGCATTTCAGCGTCGGTGCGCTGGCTCTGGCGAGGCGTCTGAAAGCGTTGTCGCCGGGTTGCGCGATCGTGGTCGGCGGCCAGCATGCGAGCCTGTTCGCTCAGGAGATCATGACGCTGCCCGACGTCGTCGACGGCGCCGCGCTCGATGCGGTGATCGTCGGCGAAGCCGAAGTGCCGTTGCTGCGCCTGTGCGAATCGCTGCGTCTCGGGCGCGGGATCGACGATGCGATCCCCGGGCTGGTGCGCCCGGGCGGGCGCGCCACGCCGCCGATGGTGGTCGAGGACATCGATGCGCTGCCGGCGTATTCCTACGGCGCGCTGCAGCCGGGGCCGCTGCAGTCGGACACCGCGGCGGTGAGCACCGCGCGCGGCGCCTGCCCCTTCCGCTGCGCCTGGTGCATCGAGCCGGTGGTCGGGCGCGTGCAGGGCCGGCCACGATTGCGCTTCCACGGCGCGGACTGGATCGCCGCCCAGATCGGCGTGCTGATGGCCGAAGGTCGCGATCGCCTGACCGTACAGGACAATTTCTTCGTCGGCGGCGATCGCCGGATGATCGAGCTGGCCGAGGCGCTGCGCCGGCGCGGCCTGCGTCCGCGCCATCTCAATCTGTTCGCGCATCCGGACAGCTACGGCATCGACGGACTGCAGGCGCTGGCCGACTGCTGCGAACGCGCCAGCATCGATTACGGCGTGGAGACCGGTTCGGTCGAAGTGGCGCGGCGCAATCATCGCCGGCTCGATCCGGAGCAGGTGGTGGCGCGGATCGACGCCGCGGTGCGCTGCGGGGTGGAACCCTACACCTGGTGGATGGTCGGACTGCCGTTCGAGGACGATGCCGCGCTGGCCGAAACCGAGACCCTGATCGAGCGCACGATGCGCGTGGGCGGGATCCCGCGCTGGGTCAGTCCGCTGATCCTGTTTCCGCGCACGCCGATCCACGACCATCCCGATCGCTATGGCGTGCAGTTGAATTTCCGGCATTTCGAGGATTATGCGAGGTTCTCGCAGACGACCCTGACCGAAGCGTTGCTGTTCACCGACACCGTCACGCATCACGCCGCAGGCGGTCGCCCCGATGCCTGTCCGCAGGCATCGCTGCGGCTGCGGCGCTTCATCCACCACCGGTTCCCGGCTCTGGAGGACTTCTATCATGGACACCGCCTGCAGCCCGATCTCGAGACCGCCCGCCGGCGCATCGAGTCTTCGTTCTTCTGAGCGCGTCGCGCAGGTGCAACCGGCGTTCCAGCCGATGCTGCCGCTGCACGTGGTCTTCATTCTGGACCAGCGCTGCAATCTCAACTGCATCCATTGTTCGTCCGCGGCCTCGCGCGGCGGCGATCCCGGCTTCGACACCGCCGGCGCGTTGCGCGTGGTCGAGGAACTGGCCGAGGCGGGGGTGCTCGATGTCGCTTTCTCCGGCGGCGAGCCGCTGCTGCGTCGCGACCTGCCGCAGTTGATCCGCGCGGCGCGCGCGTCGGGCATGACCGTGGGCACCAGCAGCAACGGCTGGCCGCTGACCGAAGCCAAGGCCGTGGCCCTGCGCGAAGCCGGGTTGAGCCGGTTGCAGGTCAGTCTGGACGGCGATGCGCGCACCCACGACCGCATCCGCGGCGCCGGTTCGTTCCTGCGCGCGGTGCGCGCGATCCGGCGCAGTCGCGCGGCCGGGCTGCGCACTCATGTGTGTTTCACGGCGATGCGCAGCAACGCCGATCAACTGGAAGCCGTGATCGACATCGCCCTCGATGCCGGCGCTCACGGCTTCAATCTCTCGCAGTTCGTGCCCACCGGTCGCGGCAGCGAGGCCGAGGACCTCGACGGTGCCGCCGCACGCGTCCTGCTCGAAACCTGGATGCGTGCCCGGCGGGCGCATCCGGACGCGTATTTCGCCCTGCACTCGGCCGGTCTGATCGATCTCGACCCGGCGCTGGGCGCGCAGTTCGGCGGTTGCCAGGCAGGGCTGAGCATCGCCTGCATCGATTCGCGCGGCAACGTGCTGCCCTGCGTGATGTTTCCGCTGGCGGTGGGCAACCTGCATGCGCAACCGCTGCGCGAAATCTGGCGCGCCAGCCCGGTGCTGCAGGCACTGCGCGCGCGCGAGGTCGGCGGTGCCTGCGGCGGCTGCCCGCACCGGCGCAGTTGCGGCGGCTGTCGCGCCGCGGCCTGGGCCCGCACCGGCGATTTCCTCGCCGCCGACCCGCGCTGCTGGCGGCACGCGCCTGCAGTGGGCTGCTAGGCTGCGCATGGTCCGCGCGTCGCCGCGCATCGACCCAGCACAGGAATCCGCGCCATGCCCCACATCATCGTCTATTGCCCGGTCCTGGGTCGCGAGCGCAAGGCGCGCTGCGTCGCCGCGCTCACCGAGGCGTTCTGCAATGCCACCGGCCTGGACGCCGAGCACCTCGTCATCCATGTCGAGGAACATTCCTACGCCAACATCGCGGTCGCCGGCCGCCTGCTCGCCGATACCTACCCTGAACTGACCGAGCGCGAACGTCTGCGGCGCGAGGAAGGCTGAACCTCGCACCGCACCGGATCAGAACACCAGCGTTTCGCCCGGTTCGAGCCTGAGCCGTTCGCCGAGGGTGTGCGTCTTGCCGCCGAGTTGTTCCCTGCGCGCGCCCTGCAGTTCGCTGGGCACCGCGAACTCGACGGGCTTCGCCGGATCGAGATTGACGACGACCCAGTTCCCGCCGCCCGCGCCGATCGCGTTGAGCACCCACACATCGGGCGCATCGACCGGGAAGTAGCGCAGTTCGCTCGGCCGGCGCAGCGCCGGATTGGTCTTGCGCACCGCGATCAGCCGGCGATAGTGATTGAGCAGCGAATCCGGTTCGGCATCCTGCGCGGCGACCGACACCCCGGTGCCGCGCTGCTGCTTCCAGTATCGCGCCCACCATTCGCCCTGCTCGCCGCGATAACCGCGCGGCGGCGCCAGATCGATCCAGTTGCGGCCGCTGGCGTTGAAGCCGGCGGTCTTGTCCTCCGTCCACTGCATCGGCGCGCGCCGGTAGCGGTCCTCGCCGACCCGGTACTGCGACAGGCCGATCTCCTCGCCGTAGTACAGATACGTGGTGCCCGGCGAGGTCATCAGCAGGCTGGCGGCGATCTTCGCCTTGGTCTTGTCGCCGCCCAGCGTGTGCATGATCCGGTTCTGATCGTGATTGGTCAGGAACGGCGCGAAATAATCCAGCGGCGCTGCGGCCGCGCGCTGGCGCAGGTTCGCCCACAGGCTTTCGCGTCGGCGCGCGATGTCGGCGGTGCCGACCGTGCCGAAATCCGCACGTCGCTCGGTCTCGGGGTTGAGGATCGCGATCACGATGTTCCCGAAATCGAAATCGAAGGCCGAATCCAGACCCTTGCCGCCGTCGCGATAGCGCCCGGTGATCTCCAGCGGCGCCCAGGCTTCGCCGACCAGCATCGCGTCGGGCTTGATCCGGCGCACGCGCTCGGCGAACCGCGTCCAGTAGGCCAGCGTGCCTGCGGTATCCGCCTGGCCCGGGATCGGACCGTCCTCGATCACGTAGCGCACCGCGTCCAGACGGAAGCCGTCCACGCCCTTGTTCAGCCAGAACTCGGCCGCCGCGTCCAGTTCGTTGACGATCGCCGGGTTGCGCAGGTTCAGATCCGGCTGCGACGCGCCGAACGCGCCGTAGTAATACGCGCGACGGGTCTCGTTCCAGTGCCACACCGCCGAGGGATTCGGAGTGTTCGACCAGGCCTGACCCCAGCCTTCGGGGCGCTTGTCGCGCCAGATGAACGCATCCTCGTAGCCGGCGAGCTTGCGCGCCGACGCCTGGAACCACGGATGCTGGTCGGAAATGTGGTTGAGCACCAGATCGAGGATCACCTTGATCCCGCGCTTGTGCGACTCGGCGACGAAGCGCTCGAAATCGGCCATCGTGCCGTAATCGCGCTCGATCGCGTAGAAATCCTGGAAGTCGTAGCCGTGATACGACGGCGCCTCGAACACCGGCGTCAGCCAGATCGCGTCGACGCCGAGGGTCTTCAGATAATCGAGTCGCGCGATCATCCCGGCGAAATCGCCGTTGCCGTCGCCGTCGGCGTCCTGGAACGACCGCGGCCAGATCTCGTACACGATCGCGTCGTGCCACCACCGCGGCGCAGGCGCGTTCTCCACCTGCAGGGTCTGGAACCGCGGTTGCGGCGTCAGCGCCAGCGACGGCATCGACGCACCGAGCGTCAGGGCCAGCGCACAGACCAGCGGGGCGAGGGATTTCATCGCGACATTCCCGTGAACGAGGTGGCCGCACCATGCCACGCCGGCCCGACCCGTGCCAGAGCCGGAGGGCGGGATGAATTCGTTTGCAGACGCATCGGTTCACGCTGCATCGCAGCACCGCGCGGCGCGTGTGTCCGTGCTTCAGCCGGGTTCGCGCGTCGGGCCGCGCCAGACCATGTAGACGTCCGCGCGCGCGTAGTGCGAATCCGGTTTGATCGACGGCTGGCGCTCGAAGCCCGCGCTTTCGTACAGCTTCAGCGCGGGTGCGAGTTTGCTGTTGGTCTCCAGGAACAGACGCCGGCCGCCGCGGGCGCGGAATGCGGCGATCGCCGCCTCCAGCAGCGCGCGGCCGATGCCGAGACCCTGGCGCGATTCTTCCACCGCCATCTTGGTCAATTCGTACACGCCCTCCTCCTCGGGCATGAGCGCGCAGGTGCCGACCACCTCCTCGCCGAGTGTCGCGAACAGGATCGCGCCGCCGCGCCGCAGGATCTCGGTTTCGGGTTCGGACAGCACCCGATGATCGATTTCCTCGACGTAGAAGTACTTGCGCAGCCAGGCTTCGTTGAGCCGGTAGAAGTGCGCGCGCAACTCCGGCGCGAACGGCACGATGCGCAGCGCCGCGCGGTCGTTGGCGGCGGCATGGGCGACGATGCCGGCGGCCAGCTCCGGGGCGAGCACGCGCTCGAAGGCGGTCAGCGTGTGCAACAGGTCGATGCCCTGTTCGCGGCAGTGCGCCGTGAACAATTCGTCGATCGCGCGCCACAGCGGTTTGGCCGCGCGCATCGCCGCCTCGGCGCGTGCGGTGGGTGCGAGGCGGCGACGCCGGCGATCGGCAGGGTCGGCCACCACGGTCAGCCAACCCTGCTCGGCGAGTCGGTCGGCCAACTGGCTGACCGCGGAGTGGGTCTGGCCGACGGCCTCGGCGATCTCGCCCACCGTCAACGGACCGCGATCATGGATGACCCGCAGCAGCGGCAGCCAGCGCCCCTGCAGTTCCAGCCCTGCGAGACGGTAGACCTCGTCCGCGGTGGCGTAGAGCCGATCGCTGACGGCACGCATCCGGCTGCCGAGCGCGACCAGGCCGAGTTGGGTGATGTATTCCATCGACTGGACCTCATGAACATGTTGCGTAACATATGACATGAATGGCGCCGACGTGTCACCCGAGCGTCCTCCGGGCGGCTGTTGCCCCGGAAAAGGCCATGTCCGGCGTGGTGCTCCTGGGATGGGCTCGCATTGTCGGCAGCTTCGCACTAGATTGGTGCAATGCCCGCCGACGCCACGCCCCTCGACGCCCTCGCCACGCCCGTCGCCTGGTGCGATGCCGAGGGCCGTCTGCAGGGGGGGAATCCGGCGTTCGCGCGTTGGCTGGGGGTGGGGCCGCGGCGGTTGCCGGGGGTGCCGTTGGCGGCGCTGGAGGCGGAGGAGCGGCGGCTGGCGCAGGTGCTGGCGGAACCGCCGCTGGGCGATCCGCTGCGGCTGCGGCGCCTCACCTTCGCGTTTCCGGGCAGCGAGAGCAGGTTGTATGCGGATGCGCTGTTGTCGCGGCGCGAGGACGGCGGCTGGTGGCTGGAGGCGCATCCGGTCGACGAGTTCCCGGGCGAAGACCCGACGACGGTGCTGCCCTCGGCGCTGTCGGCGGCGCTCAAGGGGTTGGCGCACGAGCTGCGCAATCCGCTGGCGGGGCTGAAGGGTGCGGCGCAGTTGCTGGCGCGGCGGGTCGCCGACGAGGAGGCGCGCGAGCTGACCGGGCTGATCGAGTCCGAGGTCGCGCGGCTGACCGAACTGATCGATCGTCTGCTGTCGCCGGCGCCGGCGCGCGCGCACGAGCCGCTGAACATCCACGTTGTCCTCGAACGCGTGCTGCGGCTGGCCGAAAGCGATGCCGGCTGGGCGGTGAAGCTGATCCGCGACTACGACCCTTCGCTGCCCGAGTTGCCGGGCGATGCCGACCGTCTGACCCAGGCGGTCTGGAATCTGGTGCGCAATGCGATCGAGGCCGGCGCGGCGAACGTCAGCCTGCGCACGCGGGTGGAGCGCGGCGTGCGCATCGGCGACGCCGCGCATGCGCGCGCGCTGCGGCTGGACATCGCCGACGACGGCCGCGGCGTGCCCGAGGCGTTGGCCGAGCAGGTGTTCCTGCCGCTGGTCAGCGGCCGCGCCGAAGGCACCGGCCTGGGGTTGGCATTGGCGCAACAGGTCGCGCGCGAACATCGCGGCTCGTTGAGCTATCGCTCGCGTCCGGGCCATACGGTGTTCACCCTGTTGTTGCCCTATGTCGCCGCGGCGACTGCGGCGCACGACGATCACCCCTCCGCGACGGAGCGCAACGCCGATGTCTGAAACCGCCGCATCATCCGCCACGGTCTGGGTGGTCGACGACGATCGCGCGGTGCGCTTCGTGCTCGCCACCGCGCTGCGCGAGGCCGGCTACGCGGTGACCGCATTCGACGCCGCCGCCGCGGTGCTCGATGCGCTGAAGACGCGGCCGGCGCCGGATCTGCTGTTCACCGACGTGCGCATGCCCGGCGACGACGGTCTGGTGCTGTTGGATGCGGTGAAGGCGCGGCATCCGCGGTTGCCGGTGGTGGTGATGAGCGCCTACACCGACATCGCCAGCACCGCCGGCGCGTTCCGCGGCGGTGCGCACGAATTCCTGTCCAAGCCGTTCGATCTCGACGCCGCGGTCGCGCTGGCCGCGCAGGCGCTGGCGCCGACCCACGCGGCACCGGCGCAGCCGCCCGAACCGGCGCCCGCCGAGACGCCGGCCGCGGCGCTGATCGGCGAATCACCGGCGATGCAGGCGCTGTTCCGCGCGATCGGCCGTCTGGCGCAAGCGCCGCTGGGGGTGCTGATCACCGGCGAGACCGGCACCGGCAAGGAACTGGTGGCGCGCGCGCTGCATCGCGAATCGCCGCGCGCGCAGCGGCCGTTCGTCGCGCTCAATACCGCTGCGATTCCCTCCGAACTGCTGGAGAGCGAGCTGTTCGGCCACGAGGCCGGTGCGTTCACCGGCGCTGCGAAGCGTCATGTCGGCCGCTTCGAGCAGGCCGACGGCGGCACCCTGTTCCTCGACGAGATCGGCGACATGCCGCTGCCGCTGCAGACGCGACTGCTGCGGGTGCTGGCCGAAAACGAATTCTTCCGGGTCGGTGGACGCGAACTGATCCGGGTCGATGTGCGGGTGATCGCGGCGACCCACCAGAACCTCGACGCGCTGGTCGCCGAGGGCCGCTTCCGCGCCGATCTGCTGCATCGCCTGGACGTGGTCCGCCTGCAGTTGCCGCCGCTGCGTGCGCGGCGCGAGGACATCCCGCAGTTGGCCGGCGCTTTCCTGCGCGCCGCGGCGTCGCGGTTCGCGGCACCGGCCAAACGCTTCGCGCCGGCGGCGCTGCAGCGGCTGCAGCAGCACGCCTGGCCCGGCAACGTGCGCGAGCTGGAAAATCTGTGCTGGCGCCTTGCCGCGCTGGCGCCGGGCGAAGTGATCGCCCCGGCCGAGGTGGAGGCGGCGCTGGCGACAGCGCCGGCCGCGGCCGCACATTCCGCGACCGGCAGGGCCGATCCCGACACCTGGGATGCGGCGCTCTCGGCCTGGGCGCAGGCGCGGCTGGAGGCCGGCAGCCGCGATCTGCATGCGGAAGCGCGCGAACGCTTCGATCGCGCCCTGTTCGACGCCGCGCTCGCGCATACCGGCGGGCATCGGTCCGAAGCCGCGGCGCGTCTGGGCCTCGGCCGCAACACGCTCACCCGCAAACTCGGTCCGGGACGGCGACCGCGGCGAAGCTGAGCGATCGAACACGCACCGGGCGCCGACGGCTATCATCGACGGCCCCCACGTCGAGGAGCGCCACGCATGACGCCGATCCGTTCGCTGACCGTGTTGTCGATCGTCCTGGGCCTCGCCGCCTGCGCCAGCGCGCCGCCGCCCAAGCCGCCTCCGCCGAAACCGCAGCACCGCATCCAGCATGCGATGGCCAACATGGCGCCGGCCTCGGCCAGCCTGGTCAGCGGCCGCCTGCTGATCGACGCGATCGACGACGGCGTGCGCATCCACGGCGAACTCGGCGGCCTCGGTCGCAACGGCGTGCATGCGATCCACGTGCACGAACGCGGCGACTGCAGCGCCGCCGACGCCAGCACCGCCGGCGGTCATTTCAATCCCGACGGTGTCGCCCACGGCCGCGCCGGCATGCCGCCGCATCATCTGGGCGACATGGACAATCTGCACGCCAACGGTCAGGGCGTGGCGAAGGTCGATCTGCGCCTGCACGGCGTCACCCTCGGCAGCGGCGCCGCCAACGACATCCTCGGCCGCGCGATCATCGTCCACGCCAGCCCGGACGACTACACCAGTCAGCCCACCGGCAACGCCGGCGCGCGCGTGGCGTGCGGAGTGATCGAGATGGTGTTGTGAGGCCATCGCCGGATGCAGATCCGGCGAAGTCGATCGTCACTGGAACGATACAAGGCGCGAACGCTTCTGTTCGGAAGCCATCACGCCAGCGCCGCGCGCGGATCCTCCGCGCCTGGTGCCTCCACCGCGAATACCTCGATCCCGTGCGCGCCGAGGATCGCCCCGAACTGGCGCTGGCGGGCGCGGAAATGCGCGAAACCGCGGTCGAGCCGCGCCGGGTCGGTCTCGTCGGCGGCGTAGCGCGCGCGCCAGTCGTCGCGATCGAAGACGAGCATGCGGACTTCGCCGTCGGCGTAACGCAGCAGCGGTTCCGGCGGCGCGTCCAGCCAGGCTTCCTGCGCCGGGGCGAGCAGGGCGGTTTCGAGCAGCGCCCACAGCGCATCGAGTCCGGCGTGGCGGTACTGCATCGCCGTCAACGCGGCGAGATCCCAGGCGGTGAGGTAGCGCGCGTGTTCGATCCGCGCCGCGAAGCCCTCCTGCGCATGCAGTGCGGTCTCGGCGCGGGCCATGCCGCGATCGAGCAGTTCGCGTTCGAGCGTGGTGCCGACGGCCTGCACTGCGTCGGGGTCGCCGACCAGCAGGAACGGCACCACCCGCATCGGTCCCCCGAGCAATTCGGGTTCGGCGCGCAGCGGCGGCGGCACCTCGCCGCGGGCGTCTGCACCGAAGGCGATGACACGTGATTCGAATCCGGGCGGCTCGAAGGCGCGCGGCGCCCGCGCATGCAATTCCTGCAGCCGACGATGCAGGGGCCAGCCCGGGCGCAGCAGTTCGGCCGGGTCGAAATGCGCGCCGGCGACCACCAGGTCGAGCGCTGTCAGAGCCGGCGCCGCGGCTTCCGGCGCCAGCAGGGCGAGGTCGTGACCGATCAGCCCGGCCAGACGGCCGGCGTCCTCCTGGCCGAGCACCGCGCGCGCCGGCGCCGTCCCCGGCGCCAGTTCCAGCGCGAGCGCGCCGCGCACCAGACCATGCGGTGCGGCGGTGTGCGATGCGGGTGAATCTGTGGTCATGGTCTCGTTGGCCGGGCCGGGGTGCGGGGTTACACTCGTCCATTATCCGCCGATCGCGCCCGCGATCGCCGCGAGGACGTTTAGAAGCGTTGCTCGAACGATTGCGGGTCCAATCTCCGGTCTCCGCGCCGCCCTTCCGCGGCGCCGTGTTCCGCCCGTTTCCGAGAGGTGCCCGATGCTGCATGGTCGTCCTGTCGCCGTCCTGGGCGGCGTCCGCATTCCCTTCTGCCGCCAGCACACGGCCTATGCCGATGTCGGCAACCTCGGCATGAGTGTGCGCACCCTGGGTGCGGTGGTCGAGAAGTTCGGCCTGCAGGGCCGGCAACTCGGCGAAGTGGCGATGGGCGCCATCCTCAAGCACTCCAGCGACTGGAATCTCGCCCGCGAAGCGACCCTGTCCTCCGGGCTGTCGCCGCTGACCCCGGGCATCACCATCCAGCGCGCCTGCGGCGCCTCGCTCGACACGATCCTGACCGTGGCCAACAAGATCGCCACCGGCCAGATCGAGGTCGGCATCGGCGGCGGCTCCGACACCACCTCGGATGTGCCGATCGTGTTCGGCCAGAAGTTCCGCCGCCGGCTGATCTCGACCTCGATGGCGAAATCCGCCGTCGATCGCATCGCCCGCCTGACCAGCGGATTCTCCTTCCGCGAACTCAAGCCCGAGCTGCCTGGCGTCGGCGAGCCGCGCACCGGCAAGTCGATGGGCGAGCACTGCGAGGACATGGCCAAGGAGTGGAACATTCCCCGCGAGGATCAGGACCGCTGGGCGCTGTCCTCGCATCTGAAACTCGCCGCGGCCTACGACCGCGGCTTCTTCACCGATCTGGTCGCCGCTTTCCGCGGCGTGGAGCGCGACAACATCCTGCGCGCAGATACCACGCTGGAAAAACTCGCCACGCTCAAGCCCGCCTTCGACCGCACGTCCGGTCGCGGCACGCTGACCGCCGGCAATTCCACCCCGCTCACCGACGGCGCCGCGGCCTGTCTGGTCGCGTCCGAGGAGTGGGCCGCGCAGAACGGCCACGAGGTGCTGTGCCGGATCCGCGACGCGCACGTGGCCGCGGTCGATTTCGTGCACGGCGAAGGCCTGCTGATCGCCCCGACCGTGGCCGTCGCCGAGATGCTTCGCCGCAACAATCTGCGCCTGCAGGACTTCGACTTCTACGAAATCCACGAAGCCTTCGCCGCGCAGGTGCTGTGCACACTGCGCGCGTGGGAGAGCGCCGACTACTGCCGCGACCGTCTGGGCCTGGACGCGCCGCTGGGCAGCATCGATCCGGAGAAGATCAATCCGGTCGGTTCTTCGCTCGCCGCCGGCCATCCCTTCGCCGCCACCGGTGCGCGCATCGTCGCCACCGCCGCCAAGCAGCTCAAGGAACGCGGCGGCGGACGCTGCCTGATTTCGATCTGCACCGCCGGCGGCATGGGCGTGGTGGCGATTCTCGAGCGCTGAGGCGACACGCGGGGCGTGGACTTCCCTGTTCGGCGAGGTCCGCCGACGCTGTCCGAGCATCGGTCGCGCTTCGAGAGATCGCGTGGCCGTCGCCGGTGACAGCGGTGACGGACCGCCGTGGCCGCTGCGCGCCAACCCCGCCGCCGCTTCCGTTACGTTGACCCGCGCACGCCGACCGCGATCCCGCGGTCGATCCATCACCGATCGACCGACGGGATCGCCCGACGGAGATCGCTCACGGGGAACGTCCATGCTTCGCGCACGCTCGCACACGCCGTCCGGCCACCGCTTCGTCCGTACCACGACCCTCGCGCTGGTCGTCGCGCTCACCGTCGTCGTCGCCGCCTGCAGCAGGCAGGAGCAGGCCGCGGAGTCGGTCGTGATGGAATCCGCCGCCGACAAGTCGGTCGCCGGCATGCCGTCCGCACCGCCGCCGCCGGGCGAGCCGATGGCCGCGGGCGATGCCGCCGCCGACGCCGCGCCGATGCAGAGCGCCGGCGCCGCGGCCGAAGAAGCGCCGTCGCGCCGTGCGGAGGTGGAGACCGACACGCGCGTGTCGCCCGATCAGCTCGCTTCCAGCGCGGCGACCTACCGGGATGGCGAGCGCAGGTTCATCCGCACCGCGCAGGCGCAGTTCCGGGTGAAGGACGTGTACGCCTCGGCCCTGGCGATCGAGGACGCCGCCGCGCAGCAGGGCGGGTTCGTCGTCAACAACCAGATTTCGGCGCAGACCCTCGGTGTGCAGCGGCGGCCGGCGGGCGATGGCAAGCTGATCGAACTGGCCGAATACACGGTGCAGGGCAATCTCGTCGTGCGCGTGCCCAGCGACAATACCCAGGCTTTCCTGCGCGCGATCGCCTCGCAGATGGCATTCCTCGACCAGCGCAGTTTCCAGGCCAACGACGTGCAGTTCGACCTGCTGCGCCGCGCGCTGGCCCGCCAGCGCGAGCAGCAGACTCAGGAAGAACTGGGCGGGGCGATGCGCGAGGGCGACCGGCTCGATCGCAAGGCCGAGGTCATCGCCGCGCGCGGCGATGCGCGGATGCAGCGCGACGAGGCGCTGGTGCAGCAGAGGGAGTACGAAGACCGGATCGCGTTCAGCACGATCAATCTGTCGCTGTATCAACTGGCGAAGATCCGGCAGACCGAGATGGCGGACGTCGAGGCGGTGTTCCGCCGGCACAGCCCGGGCTTCTTCCCGCGTCTGTTCGATGCGCTGCGCGTGGGCTGGTACGGCGTGCTCGATCTGCTGATCGCGCTGGTCCACGTGTGGCCGCTGTGGCTGGCGCTGGGGTTCGCGGTGTACGTCCTGCGCCGCTGGATGCGCGCGCGGCGCGCCAACCGGGCGGTACCGCCGCCGATGCAGGGCGCCGGCTGAGCGCATCGTGCGCGCGGCCCATCGTGCCGGTCGCGGGTACCGGCACGATGGCCAAGGCCGGCACTGCCGCGGCTGGTCGTTTGTTCCGAACCCTGCTATAGACTCCCCCAAGCCACAGGAGAGGGCATTGATGGGGCAGGGGGCGCGATCACTTTTCACGGGGTTCCGTTTGGGACCGCTCACGATCGATCTGGATCAGGGGCTGGTCTCAGGTCCGGATGGTGCCAGTGGTTTGACCCCGCGCGCCGAGGACCTTTTGCTGCTGCTGTCGCGCCGCGCCAATACCCTGGTCTCGCGCGAGGACATCCTGGAGACGGTGTGGGCCGGTCGGGTGGTCGAGGACGCCGCGATCACCAACTGCGTCTGGCAGATCCGGCGCGCGCTCGGGCCCGAGGGCAAGGACATCCTGCAGACCCGTACCAAGCGCGGTTATGTGCTGGTCGTCCCGGATTCGGCCTGGTTGCGCGCCTTTCCGGAACCCGCGGCCCCGACCGTGGAGGCGCCGACGCCCGCGGCCGCCGAAGCGTCCGCCGACATCGTCGTTCCGAGCGCAGCCTCCGCCGGCGCCACCGCGACCGACCCGATCGCCGATGCGCCCGCCGCGCAGCCGCCGGCCGTGTCCATGCCGCCATCCACGCCTGCCCGCACCGCATCGCTGCCGCTGCGCCGCGGCGCCTATGCGGTCGCCTCCGTGGCTTTGCTGGCGCTCGTCGTGTTCGTGGGCTGGCGCTTGTGGGGGCCTTCTTCGAAGGGTGTGGTGCTCGGTCCGCAGATCGAGATGAGCGCCGCGGTGCTGGCGCCGGAACCGCTGGACTGGCTGCGCGAAACGCTGCTGCGCAAGACCATCGAACAGGCGCATCTGCGCGATCTGGAGACGGTGGTGTTCCAGCGCACGCAACGCGAAAACCCGTTCCGCGGGCCGCACCTGCAGGTCGAAATCGAGCGCGGCGACGCGCAGAACGTCGAGGCGGAACTGGAACTGGTACAGGGCGACACGCGCCTGCGCGAGCGCTACGACGGCCCGCCGGACGGCCTGCCCGCGGCACTGCAGACCCTGTTGGGCCGGCATCTGCCCGCGCGCACCCGCCAACCCGGTCCGGCGACCGACGCCTACGTCTCCGGGCGTCTGGCCGAGGCACGCTTCGACCGTGCCAGTGCGGCGCTGGAATATCGCCGCGCGCTCGGTCTGGATGCGCGCATGAGCGAGGCGCGGATCGCGCTCGCCGGGCTGCTGTTCGAACACGGACGCGTCGCGGAGGCGCGGGAGATCGCGCTGCCGCTGGTGCCGCGCGAGCAGCGCGATCCGGTCCATCGCTGCCGCATCGAGCGCCTGCTCGCACGGATCGCGCCCGAGCGTCTGGATGCGAAACACTGCGCGCGCGCGGAGATGGTCGCGCGGATCGAACGGCTGCAACTGCGCGAGGCGATGCGCGAGATCGAGCGCCTGCATGCGCGGCCGGCGGGTGCCTGGGAGTGGCTGGAGCAGGAAGAAGCGCTGATCCTGGCGCTGTTGCGCCTGCAGGACCTGGAACGCGCGGAATACGAGATCGATCGCGCGCGCGAGATCGCCGAAGGCGCGGGCTGGCCGTATGCGGCCCTGCGTCTGCAGGCCAATCGCGCCTCGGTCCACATGCACCGCGGCGAGCGCGCGAAGGCGGCGCAGGTGCAGCGCGAGCTGGCGCAGGGCTTCGAGGCCCTGGGCGACGACGCGGCTGCGGTCGACAGCCGGCTGCAGATGGTGCGCGCCGAACCGATCCTGCCCGGTCCCGCCAACACCCGGCGACGCGAAGTGCTGGATGCGATCGTCGAGCAGGCGCGCGCCGCGGGCAACCTCAGGGCGGAACTCGATGCGCTGCTGCTGCTGGCGCGCGGCGACCGCGATCGTCCGGAGCGATGGCGCGCCCATCTCGACCGCGCCCGCGAACGGCTGCGCGATGCGCGCCTGGACGGCAGCAACAGCCTGCATCCCTATCTGATCGCGGCCGAGACCGTCGGCGCCCGCCGCTATGCCGAGGCGCTGGAGGAGATCGGTGTCCTGCTCGCATTGCCGCAGCGACATCCGCGCGGCGATTCCTGGGGCCTGCATCTGAGCGTGGAGGCGCATTTCTGGCGCGATGAGATCGACGCCGCGGTCGCGGTGCTCGATCGCATGGAAGGCGCCGGGCTGGACGTCACCGCCGCGCCCAATCCCTGCTTCTTCGCCTGGGTGCTGACGGAGGCGGGGCGTCGCGAACGCGCCAGCGCCTATCTCGAACGCTGCCGCAGCGGCGATCGCGGCCCGGGGCAGACCGATTACGGGGTGATGGCCGAGGCACGACAGCGTGTGCTCGACGGCGAACCGACGCGGGCCTGGCCCCTGCTGCGGACGCGGATCGAAGCGCTCGCTGCGCTGCCGCGACCCGACCGCCAGGAAGCCGAGACCTTGTCCCTGCTCGCGCGTTACGCGCGCACCCTGCCCAGCGCCGACGAACGGGTCCTGGCCCGCGCCGACGCGGTCGTGCAGCGGATCGCGGCGTTGGATGGCGCCGGCCCCGGGCTGCGCCTGGGAGCGTATCTGCTGCGGCAACCGACCTGCCCGCCGGCGGCCGAGGGCGGTTGTCCGGTCGCATCGTTGCCGGCCTGGGCCGAGGAAGACCGACTGATCGCGCGTCTCGCCGCGGGCCACCCGGCGGTCGCACCGCCGTGACTCCAGGTCGACACTGATCAGCTCTCCCCCGGATCAAGTCCGGGGCAGGCTCTGGATTCGTTCAGTGGTCGCGAGCCCGAACCGGGTTCGTGCTTGCTCCAGCCAATCAATCACTTGCGTGTTCGATTCGCGGGCGCTGCGTCCATGTGCCGCGGCAGCACCGACGTGTTCGGCGTTGCCCTGGGCTCTCGATCGCCGTCATCAGCGGCCGCATTCACCTGCCGTTTTCTCTCGTCACGCGGCAAACCATTGTTTTTGTTGAATAAATAAGACTGAGAGATTTTCGACAGCGTATCGAGAGGATGTTTCCGGGGGTGGAGTGCGACACAGACGCCACGCCGGCCGCGATGGATCGGCCGATTCCCCCTCCCACCGGATCCAGGACCCCGCCATGTCGGACCCGTACAGCAAAGACGGCCAGATCTTCACCTTCGGTGTGCACGGTACCAACAACACCCCGGACAACGTCCGCCAGGTCACCCAGCGCATCAGCGCGGCGGTCGGCGAGACCACCAACGGCGCCAACCTGTGGGACAACGGCTTCGACTGGCGCGCCCGCAACGAAACCGTGATGCGGCCCCAGTTCGATCCCTACGGCAACTACATCGGCGAGGTGCCCACCTCCCAGCCGGTGGCCGGCACCTCCCACCAGATGAACGGCACCAACGACCGCGAGATCGCCTCCGGGCGCCTCGCCGCCCACGTGCTGCAGCAGGTCGACAACGCGATCGAGCGCGGCGCGCTCGACCCGAACAAGCCGCTGACCATCAATCTGGTCGGCTTCAGTCACGGCGGCAACGTCTCCATCCTGGCCGCCGACGAGATCTCGGAAGGCCTGAAGCAGCGCGGCATCGATTCGGCGATCCACGTGACCACACTGTCCACGCCTGCCTACACCCGCGGCCCGGAGAATCCCGACACCGCGCGTGATCTGGTCCAGGCCGACGGGGTCAAGTTCGCCCACACCCATTTCAATACCCCGGGCGACGGCGTCATCCGCTTGGCCGTGGGCAACGCCAACTACAACACCGAAGTCACCCGCAACTACAACTTCCGCGAAGCGCCTTTCGGTCTGGACGGCCTGTCCAATCATGGTGCGGTGCAGAACGTGCCGGAAATGATGGACGCCGCCGCCGCGGTCATGCGTCAGCGTTTCAACGGCCTCGCGCCTGCGCAGCAGCGCAGCGATGCCGGCAGCGAAGTGCAGGTCGCGGGCATCACACCCGGCACGCCCGGCACGACCAATCTCGACTGGCAGGCCTTCAACAACAACCCGCTGGTTCAGGATGCGTCCAACGCCCTGCATCGCGCGGTGCCGAACGTGCCGCAGGAGAATCTCAACCCCAGCATGGTCGCCGGCATCGCCGGGACTGCCGCCGAGAACAATTTCAGGCACGTGCAGGACGTCGCCTTCAGCCAGAATGGCCAGACCGCCTTCATCACCGATCGCGACAAGGCCGACCCGGCCGCACGCGTCGCCCCGGTGGACATGGCCCTGGCCAACAAGCAGACCGAAGAGGTGGTGCACCGCTATCAGGCGGCACTGGACAACACTCAGCAGCAGACCCAGGTCGCCAGCCTGGATCAGGAACAGCAGCAGAAACGCAACGCGCCGTCGATCGGCTGACGGCACCCCCCGGACCCGCGGGGCGCCGTTCGCGTCCCTTCAAAACCGTACGAAGCGATCGAGGCGACGTCCTCGATCGGCGGTATCCCTCTGCCCGACGCCCATCCGGAATCGCGGGTTTCGGACCCCACCGAAGACAGCAAGGAAAAGGAATACGTCATGGCCACCCAACAGAACAACGCAGGCAATACCGTTACCCAGCAGCAGGACGTCAATGCCAATCCGGCCGAGAGCATCGAACTCGCCCGTCGTCTTCCGAACGATACGCCGGGCAGGATCACCATCGAAGGCAGTGCGCCTTGGCGACAGGGCTATGCGGCGGTCGGTGGCGTGCGCGTGTTTCCCCCCGAACTGGGTGATGCCGGACAGCAGTTCCCCGGCGGCGGTCTCACGCACGATGTCCGCAACAGCGCCGTCATCAAGGTCGATGTGCAGGTGCTGAGGACGGAAGAACTCGGATTGCTGAATGCGAGCGGCAGCCAGTTGCAGGCGAATCTGGCGACCGCCATGCGCGAGAAGCAGGCCGAGGACTTGCGCAAATACAACATGACGCCCGAACAGATGGTCGAGAAATCGCGTGAGTTGGGTTATTACGGATCCGGCGCGCACCAGGCGTGGGCGGAAGCCGCCTCGGCGCGCACCGGCGGGCGTGTCTCCGCGGAATACTGGATGCGGTTCGATCCTCTGGGCGGCACCAACGGCAATGGTCCGAACATCGAACAGGGCGGCATCTATCCACATCCGCTGTCGAAAATCGCCATGGCGCACGACACCGACTGGAGCCTCGGCCGCTATTTCAATGCCGGTCCCCTGAATGGGCTGTACCGGAATACGGGCAATGATCGGGACCTCGGCATGTACGGCCTGCAGCATCTGCAGATCGGCGGCGGGCCCAGCCCGATCAACCCGCAGCCCAGAGCCCAGTATGCAGGCCCCGGCGGGAACTCGATCTGGGATGTCGACTACAACAACCAGCCGACCAGAACGCGCCGCGCGGGCGTGGATTCCGACGATGGCACCGTCGTGGCGACCGCGAATGCCCCCGAGCGCAATGCCAACCCCGGCGTCAACGCTTCGACCACGCTGGTGCCCGGCAACGACAACCTCAACCGCCAGTTCGCGCAGGCGCTGCAGGGCACCAACGGTGATCGCGATACCGCTGCGGCGGCGCTGGAGGCGCTTCGCAATACCCCGGGCTACAAGCCGGACCAGGACATCGCGGTGGTGCAGGGCCGCAACGGCCAGTTGATCGCGACCCAGGGCCAGGGCGATGCCGCGCTGAATGTCGCGGTCGGCAGGGTGAATCCGGGCGATTTCGAGCGCGTCGCGAACCAGATCGCGCAGGCGCCGCAGCCGACCCAGGTCGCGGCGGTGCAGCCGGAGCAGCCGGAGCGCGGGCGGACGGTCTGATCGCGATGGCCGTGTCCGTTCCCGACGGCTGCGGCGCATCGATGGGCGCCGACGCTCGCGTCGGTTCCCGGTGATTAGTCCGCCAGCGCACGTTTTCCGTCAAGAGAATCGAGGAGTCCCCAACCATGGGAAACTGGTCCATCGAAGCGCGCTCGTTGAGCATCGTCGGCGGCGCCGCGTCGCACAACTTCTGGGTGCTGCGCGACGACAAGGGCAATGCCGTGGCCGAGCGGCACGGTCTGGCGACCGACCGCCAGACCGGCAGGACGGTGCCGATCGGCACCGATGCCGACAAACACTCGTTGCGGGTGAAGCACTTCATCCACGACGAGGATTACGCCCGCAACTTCGGCGCGAAACAGACCAACGCGACCTACATCAAGGACGGTCAGCGCAGCGAGACCGTGGTTTCCGCTTCGCGCGAGGAAATTCTCGAACGCTGGAAGGTGGGCGCGAAGACCGCCGCCAACCTCATCAACGCGCAGGATCTCGATTACCCGCCGGGCGGCGTCAAACTGGACGGCAGCACGAAAAACAGCAACTCGGTCTATCGCACCCTCGGCACGGTGATGGTCGGCGGCAGCAACGTGCCGGTGTTCCAGGGCCCGCTGCAGCCCGGGGTGAACAACTACGTGCTCGACTTCACCACCATGCGTCTGATGCAGTACGACAAGCAGGAATTCCGGCAAGGCCGCGACCTCGGCGCCGACGTGCAGGTGGCGGCGCTCGATCCCAGGGGCCTTCCGTCTCCGACGACTGCGACCACGCTGGTGCCCGGCAACGATCCGGTCAACCGTCAATTCGCACAGGCGCTGCAGGGCACCCATGGCGACCGCGACGCCGCCGCCGCGGCGCTGGAGGCGCTGCGCAACACCCCGGGTTACAAACCCGATCAGGACATCGCGGTGGTGCAGGGCCGCAACGGCCAACTGATCGCGACCCAGGGCCAGGGCGATGCCGCGCTCAACGTCGCGATCGGCAAAGTCAACCCGGGCGATTTCGAGCGCGTCGCCAGCCAGATCGCGCAGGCGCCGCAGCCGACCCAGGTCGCCGCGGTGCAGACCGAGCAGCCGGAACGCGCGCGGACGGTGTGATCGTTCGCGGGATGCGCGCCGATGCGGCGGGAGACGATGCCTCTCGCCGCGTCCGCACAGGGCCTCAGCGCTTGCGTGCGGTGTCCTGCCGGCCTTCGTTCAGCGTCCAGCCGATCAACTGCGCCGTGACTTCGCCCAGTCCTTGCTCGAACGCGCGGTTGACCGCCGCGACTTCGCTGCCTTCGCTGCGCACCTCGGCGCCGAACACGCGGCTGGCGACGATCCGGTTGTCGGCGTTGTGCACCAATCGGGCGCCCAGCACGACCTGCGCTTTCGGCGCGGCGGCGCCGTCGTATTCGGCCTCGAAACGGCGCAGATCGAGCAGCAATTCGTACTCCGCGTTGACGCCTTCGCCGCGGCGGGCCACACCGGCCAACCGCTGGCTGTCGGCGAACGCGCGCAGCAGCGTGTCCAGCACCAGATCCGGCGCCGGCTGGGTCCAGGCTGCGCCCTTGTAGACCTGCAGTTCGCCGCGCTGCGGACGCACCAGGATGCGCGCCGAATCGTGCGCGGTATCGGCATAGGGCCGGGCGATCTGCAACTGCCACGCCACCTGCGGCCAGGTGGGGTCGCCGGTGACCACCGGCTCGGGCCGGTACAACGACACCGTTTCCTGCTTGGGCAGCAGCCCGCAGCCGGCGAGTGCGACGAGGGTCAGCGCGAGCGCGGCGGTGCGCAACGCGGAGTGGACGGGTCGGCTCATTCGGGCTCGAACTCCTTGGGCTTCTGCCGGCCCAGCACGTAACCGGCGGGATTGTCGTCGAGGCGTGCGCTGATCTTGCGCAGATCGCGCACCAGCGCGCGCAATTCCTCCAGAGTCGGGCCGAGCTGGCCCAGACCGTCCTGGGTGAAGTTGCGCACCGCGCCGCGGTTCTCGTCGAGCATCGCATTGGCGCTGCCGGCGGCGGTGTCGAGTCGGGCGAGGGTGCTGTCGAGTTTGGCGATCAGCGCCGGCAGCTTGTCGACCAGCTCGCGGTCGATGTCGGCGATCGCGGCGTTGGTCGTGTCCAGCGTGGTCGCCAGCTTCTCGCTCGACACCCGCGCGTTGCGGATCAGCGCGCCCAGATCCTCGCGCTGCGCGGCGATCGCGCCGGTCGCGTGCTCGATGTTGTCCAAGGTGCGGTTGATGTTGCCGATGTTCTCGTCGCTGAGCACCCGGTCGAGCCGCGCGACCAGCCGGTTCGCGGTTTCGGCGATGTTCTGCAGCGCCGAGGCTTCGGTCTGGATCACCGGCACGCGGTCGCCATTGCCGTCGCCGTTGCCGCCGGCCAGGGCCGGCGCTTCCGGAGTGCCGCCGGTGAGCTGGATGAACGCGGTGCCGGTGAGGCCGGTGAACGACAGTTTTGCCCGGGTGTCGGTCTTCACCGGCGTTTCCACCCGCAGCTTGACCCGCGCGACCACCCGGCGCGGGTCTTTCGGGTCCAGACTCAGATCTTCGACGCTGCCAACGCTGATGCCGTTGTACTGCACGCTGCCGCCTTCGGTGAGACCGGTCACCGCTTCGTCGAAAACCACGTCGTAATACGACCAGTCGCGATCGGAGGAATACTTCGCCGCCCACAGCCCGAACAGCAGCAGGAACGCTGCCGTAGCCAGCGTGAACACACCGATCAGCACGTAGTTGGCGCGGGTTTCCATCTCAGCTTCTCCCGGCGTTGCGACGATGACCGTCGCGCGCCGCGCGTCCGCGCGGGCCGTTGAAATAATCCTGCACCCAGGGGTGGTCCAGACGCTCGATCTCGTCCAGCGGCCCGACCGCGATCACCCGTCGCTCGGCGAGCACCGCGACCCGGTCGCAGACCGCGTACAGGGTATCCAGATCGTGGGTGATGAGAAACACGGTCAGGCCCAGCGCCTGCTGCAGGGTGCGGGTGAGCCGGTCGAAGGCCGCGGCGCCGATCGGATCGAGGCCGGCGGTCGGTTCGTCCAGGAACAGCAGCGGCGGATCCAGCGCCAGTGCCCGCGCCAGTCCCGCGCGCTTGCGCATGCCGCCGGACAGTTGGGAAGGCAGCTTGTCGATCGCCTCCGGCGGCAGCCCGGCCAGTTTCACCTTCAGCAGCGCCAACTCGTACAGCAGCGACTCCGGCAATTCCGGATGATGCTCCTTCAGCGGCACCTGCACGTTTTCGCCCACGGTCAGCGACGAGAACAGCGCGCCGTCCTGGAACAGCACCCCGGTGCTGCGTTCGATGTGCAGCCGATCCTCCGCCTCGCGCGATCGGCCGTCCACGCCGAGCACCTCGATCTCGCCGGCATCCGGTTCGCGCAGGCCGAGGATCGCGCGCATCAGCACCGACTTGCCGCTGCCCGACCCGCCGACCACGCCGAGAATCTCGCCCGGACGCACGTCGAGGTCGAGGTCTTCGTGCACGACCTGTTCGCCGAACTGGTTGCGCAGGCCGCGGACGCGGATCACCGGCGCTTCGGTGGTGTCGTGCGCGGTCATGTCGTCGCAGCCTTGATCCGCATCGCGAGCGGCATCGGGTGCGCCCCGGCGCACCGCATGGTTGCGCCGGATGGCAATCGCGATGACAGCCTTGCATGTCGCACGATGAACCGCCGACAGCGGTTATTGGGCTGTCGTGTTCTCGGCACTCGTGTGAAGTGCGCTCTCGGCAAGGCCCGGAATCTTTTCCGCGCTGGCGCGCGGAAAAGATTCCGGGCTTCGCCGAAAGCGCAAGACATGACGGCGTCGGGAGCACGGCGATGGTTCAAAGTCTCAGGCCTGCCATCGTGCGATGCGCGCTCGTGGGCCCGAAAAGCAGATCCCACGCCTGTGGCGCGGGATGACAAGGACGAATGGCATGGATATGCGCTCACATCACCACCCCATATGCATGAACCAGATCGCCGCCATCGCATCGATCACGATCACCAGCGAAATCGACTGCACCACGCTGGACGTGGTCCGTTCGCCCACCGACTGCGCGGTGCCCGACACCTGCAGGCCCTCCAGACAACCGATCAGTCCGATCACCAGCGCGAACAGCGGCGCCTTCGACAGGCCGACGAGGAAGTGCCGCACCTCCATCGTCTCCTGCATCCGGTTGTAATACGCCTGCACCGGAATATCGAGACTGGTCATGCCCACGAACATGCCGCCGAGCAGGCCGGCGAGCATCGCGATGAAGGTCAGCAGCGGCAGCATCGCCAGCAGCGCCAGCACCCGCGGGATCACCAGCAGATCCACCGGATCCAGGCCGAGCGTGCGGATGGCGTCGATCTCCTCGCGCGCCTTCATCGCGCCGATCTGCGCTGTGAACGCGCTGGCGGTACGGCCGGCGAGGATGATCGCGGTCAGCAGCACGGCGAATTCGCGCAGGAAGGCGATGCTCACCAGTTCGACCACGTAGATCGAGGCGCCGAAGTCGGCGAGGATGTTCGAGCCGAGGAAGGCGATCACCGCGCCGACGAGGAACGACAGCAGCGCCACCAGCGGCACCGCATCCAGGCCGACCTGTTCCATGTGGTAGACGGTCGCGGTCAGGCGCAGCCGCGCCGGCTGGACGACGGTACGCCCCAGCTTCACCAGGGTCTCGCCGAGAAAGCTGACCAGGGCGACGATCTCGCGCGCATTGTCGTGCATCGCGTAGCCCAGCCGGCCCATCGCGGCGGCGAAACCGTAGACCTTCCGACCTTTCGGTCGACCGTCCTTGACGTCCTCGATCGCCTGCACCAGCGCCCGGTGCTCTTCGCGGAAACGCAACGCGTCCTCGCCCAGCTCGCGGCGCGCGGCGTGGCGCAGCAGTTGCAGTACGCCCAGCGAATCCAGCCGTGCGATCGCACTGGCGTCGAGCCGGCGCACCGCGTCCGGAATCCCGCGCAGGGCGTCGCCGATCGCCAGCGCGTGGTGCAAGGTCCATTCGCCGTGCAGCCGCGCGAGGCCGGTGTCGCCGGAGTCGAGTTCGATGCGGGGCGCGGCGGAGACAGGTGGAGTCATCGGCGAAGCGGGCGGGTGGCGGGGACCAGCATAGCCGACACCCTCCGGATCAGGTCGAGGTCGACGTTTCGGGCGACGGCAGCGCCGGTGTCGCCGCGGAGGCATCGGCCGCATGCGCTTCGGCGCGCAACTGCGCAAGCCGCGGCGCGCGCGGGTCGTCGCCGACCGTGTCCAGCGCGGCCAGCGCGTCGGCGCTGCGGCCTTCGGCCAAGGCCAGTTCGGCCAGTCCGATCGCCCGCGCCAGCCGCGATGTCTCGTCGAGCGCGTCGAGATGGGCGAGCGCCGCCGCGCGGTCGCCGCGTGCGCTCGCCGCGCGCGCCGCCGCGGTTCGTGCGGCGGCCGCGAAACGCGGCTCCGCGGCCGCCTGCGCGAGCAGCGTCTCGGCCTCGGCGTGGCGGCCTTGATGCAGCGCGTCCAGGCCCTCGGCCAGGCGCAGGCGCGCGGCGCGTTCGCGGCGCAGCCGCCAGGCCCGCACCGGCCAGCTCAGCGCCTTCGCCGTCAGCCACAGTGCGAGCAGCGCGGCACCCGACAGCAGCGCGGCGCCGACTAGGGTGGTCTCGATCGTGGTGCCGAGATAACGCACCAACACATAGCCCGGATCGAGCAGCAGCCACTGCGCCAGCACCGCGCCGGCCAGCGCCAGCAACAGCCAGAACAGCAGGTTGCGGAACAGATGCATACGCGGCTCCGGCCTCAGTCGCTGCGCAGCGCGCGCAGTTGCTGCAGGGTGCTGCCGAGGGTCGGAATCTCCGCCTCGAGCGGCGCCTCGCGCAGCGCCCGCAGGCCGTCGCGGACCGACTGCCGTTGCGGCGACGGCGGCCACAGCCGCAGCAGCCAGCCGTCGGCGCGACCGAGCGCGGCCTGCAGTGCCTTGCCATCGCGGCGTTCGATCGCGGTGCGCGCCAGCGCCCACTCCAGTTGCAGCGCGACATCCGCGGCTTCACGGTCCGCCGCCGACAGCGTCGCGGCCGCATCGTCGCGACGCACGCTCACCAGCCGCGCCAGCACCCGCTCCCACCACGGCGCACCCGCGGCGGCGGGCGGCAACCGCCGCGCCGGTGCGTCGGCGTCCGGCAACTGCGCGATCAGGGCATCCAACTGCGCCAACGCCTGCAGGCGCGGATCGGCCTGCAGCGTTTCCAGCGCCGCGCGTTCCTGCGCCAGCGCCTGGCGCAGATTGACCGCGGCCGGCGAATCGATCCGCGTCAACACGCCGGCGGCCAGCGCGTAGGCGCGGCGTGCGCCGTCGAGATCGGCGGCCAGGACCAGCCGCTGCTGGCCCAGGGTCAGCAGCAATTCGGCTTCGTCCAGACGCAGCGCCTGCGCGCCGCTGCGGTTGGCGTCGGCGAGCTTGGCGACCTGTTCTTCCAGCAGCGCCGCGCGCTGGCTCATGCCGAGAAGTTCGTCGCGCAGCACCCGATTGGTCGCGTCGGCCTGCTGCAGGCGCTGGCCGTGGCTGCGCACGTCGCGGCGCAGCGCTTCGATACGGTTGCCCATCGCTTCCAGCCGCTGCGCCGCGGCGATCTCGGCGGCGCGTTCGCGTTCGTTGCGCAGATGATCGCTGTACCACAGCCAAGCGCCGCCGCCGACGAACGCCAGCAGCAGCGCGAACCAAGCCCAGCCGCCGCCGCGACGAGGCGACGCGGCCGGGGCCGCGCGAGCCGATTCGGCGGCGGAGACCGGCCGGCTGTCGTGTGCGGTGCGGTCTTGTGCGGTGCTGTCGGTCATGGAGGCTGGCCGCCGCGGCGACGGAAGCGTCGTCGGCGCATGGTAACAGGGCCTCGCCGGCGGTCGCTCGAACACGCCGGGTGCGGTCAGTCGGTCATGCGCATTCGACCGTGCTCATGCCATGGCGACCGCCAGCAACTGCCGCGGCCGCGGACCGGCGGCGATGCGCACTTCGGTGCAGCCGGCGGCGCGCGCCATCGCGGCGAGGCGTTCGCTCGCCGCCAGCACGCGCGCGCCGCGCAGGCGCGCGGCGAGATCGGCGGGCAGCGCCGCGAGCGCGGTGGCGAGGGCTTCACCGCTGCTCACCGGCAGCAGCAACGGCGCGCGCAGCGCACGCAGCCGGGCCAGCGTCGCCGCCGCAGGTGTCACGGCTTCGCGCGCGTAGATGTCGGCGCGCCGCACCCGCGCGCCGCGGGTGGTCAGGGTCGGAGCGATGCGGTCGCGGCCGCCCGGCGCGGTGAGCAGGCCGATCTCCCGCCCGTCGACCTTCTGCAATGCGGGCAGCGCCAGCAGGCCTTCGCTGTCCATCCGTTCCGGGGCCTGCGGATCGGCGATACCGGCGCGGCGCAGCGCCGCCGCGGTCGCGCTGCCGACCGCCAGCCAGCACTGTCCGCGGCGGGCGCGCAGCGGCGCCAGCGCCGCGGCCGCGCGGACCGCGGCCGGGCTGGTCGCGATCACCACCTCCGCCTGCAGTGCAGCGCGCAGTGCGCGCCGGGTGTCGGGGTCGTCGCGCACCGCGATCCGCCACGGCGACAGCGCGATCGTG
>JBIJAD010000147.1:0-9236 GCA_044345955.1 Lysobacteraceae bacterium | reverse complement strand
CTCCGGCGGCGAGATCCGCGACGAGGGCGCGACCGGCCGCGGCGGCAAGCCCAAGGCCGGGCTGTGCGGGTTCAGCGTCTCGCATCTGCGCATCCCGACCCTGCCGCAGCCGTGGGAGGCGACGCGCGCGCTCAATCCGCGGATGGCGCCGGCGCTGGAGATCATGCTCGACGGCCCGATCGGCGCCGCGGCGTTCAACAACGAATTCGGCCGCCCGAACCTCACCGGTTACTTCCGCAGTTTCGAGCTGCGCGACGGCGACGGCCTGGTCCGCGCCTACGACAAACCGATCATGCTGGCCGGCGGCCTCGGCGCGATCGATCGCCCGATGGTGGCCAAGCGCAAACTCTCGCCCGGCGACGCGGTGATCGTGCTCGGCGGCCCGGCGATGCTGATCGGCCTCGGCGGCGGCGCCGCCAGCTCGGTGGCTTCGGGCGAAAGCGCGGAAGACCTCGATTTCGCCAGCGTGCAGCGCGACAACCCGGAAATGGAGCGCCGCTGCCAGGAAGTGATCGACCGCTGCGTCGCGCTCGGCGAGCGCAATCCGATCCTGTGGTTCCACGACGTGGGCGCGGGTGGACTGTCCAATGCGATTCCCGAACTGCTGCACGACAGTGGCGTCGGCGGCGTGATCGACCTGGGCAAGGTGCCGAGCGACGACCCGTCGCTGTCGCCGATGCAACTGTGGTGCAACGAGTCGCAGGAGCGCTACGTGCTCGGCGTACCGCAGGATCGCCTCGCCGAATTCGCCGCGCTGTGCGAACGCGAGCGCTGCCCGTTCGCGGCGGTGGGCGTGGCGACGGCGGAGGAGCGCCTGGTCGTCGGTTACGGTGCGACCGTGGATGCGCCGCCGCAGTCGCTCGCCATCGATTTGCCGATGGACGTCCTTTTCGGCAAGCCGCCGAAGATGCACCGCGATGCGCGCCGTCCGGCGGACCAGGCGTGGCCGACGCTGGACGGGCAGGGCGTCGACCTGCACGAGGCCGGGCTGCGCGTGCTCGCGCATCCGACCGTGGCCGCCAAGCAATTCCTGATCACCATCGGCGACCGCAGCGTCGGCGGATTGACTGCGCGCGACCAGTTGGTCGGCCCGTGGCAGATGCCGGTGGCCGACTGCGCGATCACCCTGGCCGGTTTCGACACCGTCGCCGGCGAGGCGATGGCGATCGGCGAGCGCACGCCGCTGGCGCTGATCGACGCCGCCGCCGCCGCGCGGATGGCGGTGGGCGAGGCGATCACCAATCTGCTGGCCGCGCCGGTGGAATCGCTGGCCCAGGTCAAGCTGTCGGCGAACTGGATGGCCGCCGCCGGGCATCCCGGCGAAGACGCGCGCCTGTTCGACGCGGTGAAGGCGGTGGGCATGCAACTGTGCCCGGCGCTCGACCTGAGCATTCCTGTCGGCAAGGATTCGCTGTCGATGCAGGCGCAGTGGCAGGCCGACGGCGTCGCCCACAAATCGGTCTCGCCGGTGTCGCTGATCGTCAGCGCGTTCGCGCCGATCGCCGATGCGCGCGCGCAGTCGACGCCGCTGCTGTCGCGCGAGCCCGGCACCGAACTGTGGCTGATCGGTCTGGGCGCGGGCCGCAAGCGTCTGGCCGGTTCGATCCTCGCCCAGGTCCACGACGCCTTCGGCGGCCGTCACGGGGACGACGAGGTGCCCGATCTCGACGATCCCGAGCGCCTGCGCGGGCTGTTCGAGTTGATGCGCGACGCGCGCGCGCGCGGCCTGATCCGCGCCTATCACGATCGTTCCGACGGCGGCGCCTTCGCCGCGCTGTGCGAGATGGCGTTCTGTTCGCACCTCGGTCTTGACATCTCGCTCGACGACTGGGGCGACGATCCGCTGCGGACCCTGTTCGCCGAGGAATTGGGCGCGATCGTGCAGATCGCGGAGGAAGATCGCGCCGAGTTCGCCGACCTGATCGCGCGTCACGGCCTGATCGAATGCGCGCAGCGGATCGCGCGCCCGACCACCGCCGCGACCGTGCGCGTGCTGCAGGACGGCGAGACCCTGGTGGAGTGGCGCTGGGAAGCGCTGTTCGAGGCCTGGTGGTCGGTGACGCATGCGATGCAGCGGCTGCGCGACAACCCCGAGTCCGCCGACGCCGAACGCGCTGCCGTGTCGCGGTTCGATGCGCCCGGGCTGAGCCCGAAGCTGACTTTCGATGCCGCCGAGGATGTCGCCGCCCCCTTCATCCACAGCGGCGCGCGGCCGCGGGTCGCGATCCTGCGCGAGCAGGGCGTCAACGGCCAGATCGAGATGGCCGCGGCCTTCGATCGCGCCGGTTTCGCCGCGGTCGACGTGCACATGAGCGATCTGATCGCCGGGCGCATCGCGCTCGACGGTTTCGGCGGCTTCGTCGCCTGCGGCGGTTTCAGCTACGGCGACGTGCTCGGTGCCGGTCGCGGCTGGGCGACGTCGATCCTCGAACGTCCGGCGCTGCGCGACGCCTTCGCCGCGTTCTTCGGCCGTCCGGACACCTTCGCGCTCGGCGTGTGCAACGGCTGCCAGATGCTCTCGCAGCTCAGGGACATCATCCCCGGCGCCGAACACTGGCCGCGGTTCCTGCGCAACCGCAGCGAACAGTTCGAGGCCCGTTTCGGCCTGCTCGAAGTCGCCGATTCGCCGTCGCTGTTCTTCCGCGGCATGGCCGGATCGCGCATCCCGGTGGCGATCGCCCACGGCGAGGGTCGCGCGTCTTTCGACAACGATGCCGACCGCAGCGCCGCGACGGTCGCGCTGCGCTACATCGCCAACGACGGCAGCCCGGCGCTGAGCTATCCGGCGAATCCGAACGGCTCCGAGGACGCGATCGCCGGCCTGACCAGCCGCGACGGCCGCGCCACCATCCTGATGCCGCATCCGGAGCGCACCCCGCGCACGGTGAACATGAGCTGGCACCCGACCGACTGGCCGGAGGCCTCGCCGTGGCTGCGCATGTTCCGCAATGCGCGGGTGGCGATGGGGTGAACCGACGGCCTGCAGGTCGAGGTGCGTGGGAGCGACGCAAGTCGCGACGCGGTGTGGAAAGCGGTCGCGACCTGCGTCGCTCCCGCATGGTTCGGATCAGGTGTCGTGCCCGACCTGGCCCTGATCGAAGCCGGCGGTCTTGCGCACCGCCAACTGGTTGCTGACCCCGAGCAGTTCGTATTGGCCTTCCAGCGTCGCCAGCAGGCCATCGACGCCGAGTTTCGGCGTCTCGGTCGCGACGCTGCGGATCTGTTTCAGCAGGGCTTCGTGGCGCCAGTGGCTGCCGCGCAGCTTGGCCCACAGGCGGGCGAGGCGGTTGGGCTTTTTCGGCTTGCCGTATTTCGGCGGCACCCACAGATAATCGTCGAAGATCATCACCCCGCCGGTCTTCAGCAGCGGCCAGCTCATCACCCCGTCGGCCAGCGCACCGAACGCCGAATGCCAGCCGTCGATGTAGACGATGTCGTAGGGCCCGTCGACCCGGCGCAGGCCGTCGAAACTGTAGCCGGGGAATTCGCGGACCTTGCGCGCGTGCGCTGCGGTATTGGCGCGGAAGCGGGCGTGGTAATCGCCGTAGACCGGATCGGTCGCGAACAGGTCGAGGCAGTCGATCCGGCTGTCCTCGGCGGTGAGGATGTGCTCGCACAGCCACAGGGTCGAACGGCCCTCGAAACTGCCGATCTCCAGCGCGCGCAGCCCGGGCTTGCCGCGGAATTCGCCGAGCCATCGCTCCCAGTGCGGGATGTTGTGCTCGAACCAGTTCTCGGAGAACCGGGGGGCGGTATCGGTCGGTACGGCGTTGGACATCGGCATTCGGGGCGGGAGGAGGCGTGGGGAGTGTACCCGCGATGTCGGCGGATGTCGGTGCCGGCGCGCCGCCTACGGAAACAGGATCTCGAGCACGCCGTAGATCACCATGCCCGCGCCGAAAGACAGCAGCAGCACCGGCCGCAGCAGCAGCTCCGGCCGGTCGCCGGGGTCTCCGAGCCACCAGAGCGACAGGGCGCCGAATGCGATCAGGCTCACTCCGCTGCCGACGATGGCGGCGGCCTTGATGCGCAACCGCGTCCGGGCCGGGTCGCGATTGCGCGCGACCAGACGGCGCGCGATCGCCTCCGGGCAGCCGACATCGCGCAGATGCGCCAGTACCTTGCGTTCCGGTGTGCGCTCGGACAGCAGCGCCAGCGCCTGTTGCTCCCAGCTCGCGATGCGTTCGGGGGGCGGCGGCGCGCTCACAGCGCCACTCGCGCCAGCCAGCGTTCGATCCCGGCGCGGTCGCGGGCGCGCAGCAGCGAGGCGGCGCGGGCGCGCAGCGCGGACAGATCCAGCGCGCGCATCGCGCGGCGCACTTCCAGCAGGGTGCCCGGATGCAGGCTGAATTCCTCCAGGCCCAGCGCCAGCAGCACCGGCGCGAACAGCGGGTCGCCGGCGATCTCGCCGCACACCGCCACCGGCTTGCGCTGCACCCGCGCGGCGCGGATCACGTCGTGGATCAACCGCAGCACCGCCGGATGCAGCGGCGAGTACAGATCGCCCAGGGCCTCGTTGGTGCGGTCGGCGGCGAGCAGGTACTGGACCAGATCGTTGGTGCCGATCGAGAGGAAGTCGGTCTCGGCGATGAAGGTCTGCAGCGCGATCGCGGCCGAGGGCACTTCGATCATCGCGCCGATCGGCACACTGTCGGCGATGGCATGGCCCTCGCGGCGCAGTTCCGCCTCGGTGTCGCGCACCAGCGCGCGCACCGCGAGCATTTCCTCGCGGCCGCTGATCATCGGCACCAGGATCCGCACCGGCCCGTAGCCGGTGGCGCGCAGGATCGCGCGCAACTGGGTGCGGAACAGGCCTGCGCGCGCCAGCGACAGGCGCACGCCGCGCAGGCCCAGCGCCGGATTGGGTTCGCCGGTCAGCACCAGCCCGGTGGCGTCGGCCTTGTCGGCGCCGATGTCGAGGGTGCGGATCGTCACCGTGCGTCCGGTCATGCCCAGCACCAGATCGCGATAGGCGCGGAACTGCTCCTCCTCGTCCGGCGGGCTGTGACGGCGGTCGGCGGGGCGATGCATGAACAGGAATTCGGTGCGGTACAGGCCGACGCCGGCCGCGCCCAGCGCATGCGCCTCGGCCACGTCCTCGCGCGATTCGGCGTTCGCCCACAGCTTGATGTCGACCTGGTCGAGAGTCCGTGTGGGTTCGCGCCGCAGCCGGTGCAACTGCTTGCGCTCGCGCGTGTACTCGCGCATGCGATCGCGATGCCCGCGCAGATCGTCGGCGTCGGGTTCCAGGATCACCAGACCGCTGCCGCCGTCGACCATCAGCACGTCGCCGTCGTTGACCTTCTGCAGCGCGTGCGCGGCGCCGATCACCAGCGGGATGTGCAGGCTGCGCGCGAGGATCGCGCTGTGCGACAGCGGGCTGCCGCCGGACGTGACCACCGCCAGCACGCCCTGCGCATGCAGTTGCGCCAGTTCCGACGGCGCCACGCTGTCGGTGACCAGGATGTCGCCGGCGATGCCCTGCACCTCGGCGTCGCGGCTGTGCAGCGCGGCGTGGATCCGGCCGACCACCTGGTCGATGTCGTCGATCCGGCTGCGCAGATAGGGGTCGTCCATGCCCTGGAAGACCGCTGCGATGCGGTCGCGCTGCAGGCGCAGGGCGTAGTCGGCGGCGTAGCGGCCGGTGCGGATCAGCTCGTCGAGGCCGGCCAGCAGTTCCGGATCGTCCAGCAGCAGTGCGTGCAGGTCGAGGAATTCGCCGACCTCGTGCGCGAGCGCGCCGTGCAGGCGCTCGCGCAGGACGTGCATCTCGCCGCGCACCACCGTGATCGCGTCGTGCAGCCGTTCCAGTTCTGCCTCGACCAGCTCGGGCTCGATCCGTTCTTCGATCACCTCCAGCGCGTGCGGCAGACGCACCCGCGCCCGTCCCAGCGCGCCGCCGCGCGATGCTCCCTGGCCGGAGAGCACACGCCTCATCAGCCGTCCTCGTCGAAGCGACGTTCGAACAGCGAGACGATCGCGTCCATCGCCGCCGCCTCGTCCTCGCCGTCGGTGCGCACGATCACCTTGCTGCCCTGGCCGGCGGCCAGCAGCATCACGCCCATGATGCTCTTGGCGTTGACCTCGCGGCCCTTCGCGGCCACGGTCGCGCCGCAGCGGAAGCCCGAGATCGTCTGCACCAGCTTGGCCGTGGCTCGCGCATGCAGGCCGAGGCGGTTCTGGATGACGAGTTCGCGTTCGATCATGGCGCAGGCCCCCGGATTGTCCTTGTCGTCCCGGCCGTCGTGCCGGCCCTCATCGCGTCAGCCGTCATCATGGATCACCCCGTTGCGCGCGCCGGCCGCGGCCACCGCCGGCAGTTCCTCCAGCGGAAGTTCGGCGTAGTTCATCACCCGCAGCAGCATCGGCAGATTCAGCGACGACACCCGCCGCGCCGGCGTGCCGAGGCGGGCGACCTTCGCGGCCAGATTGCTCGGCGACGCGCCGTAGAGGTCGGTGAGGATCAGCACCCCGTCGCCGCCGTCGACCCGGCGCAGCGCGGCGCTGGCCTGGGGCAGAGCGGCATCGGGGTCGGCGTCGAAGGCCAGTTCGTAGGCTTCGGTCTTCAGCGGCAACTGGCGCAGCAGCCGGGTCGCGACCTCGATCAGGGCGCTGCCGATGCCGGGATGGGTGATGAGGAGGATGCCGACGGCCATGCCGCCAACTTAACAGACGGACATGACGGGCCGGAAGCGGTCCGGCCAGCTCAGTGCGCCGACGTGGCGAATACCGTGATTTCCTCGCGGTCGTGGTAGAGCTGCTTCGCCCGGATCGTCAGTGGTTTCCCGGCCTGGGCGGCGAAGCGGTCCAGGCACAGCCGGGTCTCGTGCCAGCGTTTCTTCATCGGCAGTTTCAGGTTGAAGATCGCGTGCCGGCACCAGCCTTCGCGGAACCATTCGGCCATGCGCGCGGCGACCCGCGAGGGCTGCTCGACCATGTCGCAGACCATCCAGTCCAGCGGCTTCGCCGGATGCCAGGCGAAACCGTCGGCGCGCAGGTGCTGGACCAGGCCGGTGTCCATGACATGCGGACGCAGCGGACCGTTGTCGATCGCGACGACCTGCAGCTTGTGCCGGGTCAGCACCCATGTCCAGCCGCCGGGCGCGGCGCCGAGATCCGCCGCGCGCATGCCTTCGCGCAGCAGCCGCGCGCGCTCGTCGGCGCTCATCAGGGTCAGGATCGCTTCTTCGAGTTTGAGCGCCGAGCGCGACGGCGCGTCGGCATGCATCTTCAGCCGCGGCACGCCCATCGGCCACGGCGCACTGTCGCGCGGGTCGCTTTCGGCGAGGAAAGCGTGATCGCCGGCGACGAAGCATACGTGCAGGCGCGGCAGGCGGTCGTGGTCCTGCGCGCTCAGCAGGCCGGACTTGCGCAGCGCCGGCCGCAGCGCGTTGCCGAAACTGCGCGCGAGTCCGGCCAGGGGCTTGGCGGCGTCGCTGTCGGGGTGTTCGACCACCAGCATGCCGAAGACTGCCGGTCGTGGGAGCGACGCAAGTCGCGACTTGGCTTCGGAATCTTCTGCTGCGCCCGGGTCGCGACGCGCGTCGCTCCCACGGTGGCCGCACAGCGTTTCCAGCATCGGCCCGATCCGGTCCTTCGGGTCGAGTTCGCGCAACTCCGCGATCAGCCGCAGTTTCTGGCGCGCGAAGATCAACGCAGCGAAGGGTAGGGCGCGCGACAGCGCCGCGCCGTCCTCGCCCAGGAACACCGCATGCCCGCTGCCGCGCTCGGTGCGGGCATAGCCGCCGAGCCCCGCCTCCGAAGCGCGATCGGTCAGTTCGCCGGCGAGTTCAGGCTCGAAGCCAGCGCGGCAGTAGCAGAGGAGGCCTTGGGTGGTCATGGGGTTTCGTAGGGCGGGCCTTGGCCCGCCATTGCAGCCTGCGAGTCAACGGTGGGAATGATCGAAGCTGCTTCGATGGTCGTTCGGCAGCGAGACCAAAACCGTTCCGATCATCGTGCGGTGCGATCGGGAAGACCGCAATGGCGGGCCAAGGCCCGCCCTACGCAGCTTGCGCGGTGAGAGAGGCGCCGGAGTTCAATATCGTCTCCCGCCGCCCTCGCCATACATCCGCAACACCGCGCACGCGGCCTCGCGTTCGATGTCGCGGCTCACGGCGATGTCGCGTTTCTCCAGCTCGCCGATCCAGTCCGCCGGCAGCGGGCCTTCGTCGAATTCGGTCAGCGCCATCACGTCCTCGGCGCGGGCGCCGATCAGCAGGCGGTCGATGCCGGCCCAGATGGTCGCGCCGTAGCACTGACAGCAGGGCTGCGCCGAAGTGGCGAGCACGATCGGCCCGGCCGGGCGATCGTCCGGATCGCGGTTGAGCCGCGCGCGCTGGGTGCGTTGCTGGGCGAGCATGTAGGCCATCATCTCGGCGTGCGCCACCGAGCAGCTCTGCGGCAGCACCCGGTTGACGCCGACCGCGACGATGCGGTCGTCCGGGCCGAACACCGCAGCGCCGAACGGGCCGCCGCTGGCGTGTTCGACGTTGCCGCGCGAGAGCGCGATCGCCAGTGCGACCTTGTCGGCGTCGGTCGGATAGGCGCGCGCGGTGTCGACCGCGTCGTGGACCCAGGCCGGCAGGGTGAGATGGACCTGCGCGTACAGCATCACATCGCCACCGGGCCGCCTTCGGCGACGTCCTCGCAGCGGCCCTGCACGCACTGGCAGCCCTTGATCTCGCGGAAGCCGCAGACCGAAGCCATGCCGGCTTTCGCACAGGCCGCGCGCACCGCGGCCGGGTCGGTCTTCGCGTCCTTGTTGACGCACATCGGATAATAGCCGCAGCAGTTGCCGACATCCTTGACCGCGCAGTCGGCGTCGGTGCGGCAACTGCGGACGGGTGCGCCGGGGTCGAAGGCCGCGGCCTTGTCGCTCGCGACCGGCGGCACGGCCGGCTGAGCGGGCTGAGCGGGCTGAGCGGGCTGAGCAGGTGCCGCCTCGGCAGGCGCCGGCTGTGCAGGTGCAGGCGCAGCGACCGGGGCCGGCGTGGCTTCCGGCACCTGCGGCGAGGGCGCGGGCGCGGTGCAGCCGCCCGCGAGCGCTGCGGCGAACAGCAGGGTGAACGCGAAGGCGAGGCGCATGCGATTCTCCTGGAGCGGGTGCGGGAATGGTGGCGCGAACCGGATCAGCCGCCCGCCGCCCAGGTGTCGCGCAGGGTGACGCTGCGGTTGAACACCGGCGCGTCGACGCGATGGTCGAAGCGGTCGGCGACGAAGTAGCCCATGCGTTCGAA
>JBIJAD010000146.1:0-9241 GCA_044345955.1 Lysobacteraceae bacterium | reverse complement strand
ACGCCCGCGAGTACACCCCTGCCGAACTGGTCACGCGCGTCGCCGAGTGGCTGGTCAACGGCTACGGCACCGACGCCGAAGCCACCTGGCTGATGGACAACTACACCTTCTATCTGGTCCTGCAGGCCAACCCGGACGGGCGCAAGAAGGCCGAATCCGGCCTGTCCTGGCGCAAGAACGTCAACAACACCAACGGCAGTTGCAGCGCGAACAGCGTCGGCACCGATCTCAATCGCAACTTTCCCTTCCACTGGAACACCGTCGCCGGCGGCTCCAGCGGCAACGCCTGCGCCGAAACCTATCGGGGGCCGCTGGCGCAGTCCGAGCCGGAGACGCAGAACCTGATGCGACTGGTCGCCGGCACGCCCGGCGTCGGCGGCGTCTACAGCGGCGGCCTCTTCCCGGATCGCCGCGGCGACGCCGCGAGCAGCGCCGCGCCCGACGACTACCAGGGCATCTTCATGGACATCCACAGCTACTCGCAGTTGGTGCTGTGGTCCTGGGGCGACACCACCGCGCCGGCGCCGAACGGACCCGCACTGCGCACGCTGGGCCGGCGCATGGCCTTCTTCAACGGCTATCGGCCGCAGCAGTCCAACGAACTGTACGGCACCGACGGTACCACCGACGACACCATGTACGGTCTGCTCGGCGTGCCGAGCTACACGATCGAACTGGGCGTCGCCTTCTTCGAATCGTGCTCGACCTTCACCGGCACCACACTGCCGCGAAACCTCGACGCGCTGAAGTACGCCGCGCGCAATCTCACCGCGCCCTACCGCTACCCTTCCGGTCCGAACACGATCAGCGTGTCGACGTCCAGCGCGACCGTGGCCGCCGGAACGCCGGTGACGATCACCGCGGTGCTCGACGACAGTCAGTTCAACCAGAGCAACGGCACCGAGACCACCCACGCCATCGCTTCGGCGCGTATGTTCCTCGACCTGCCGCCGTGGGAAGCGGGCGCCTCCGGCATCGCGATGTCCGCCAGCGACGGCAGCTTCAACGCCACCCGCGAGACCGTCACCGCGAGCCTCGGCACCGCCGGCCTCGCGCCGGGGCGGCACATCGTCTACGTGCAGGGCACCGACGCCTCCGGCAAGCCGGGCACGCCCAATGCGGTGCTGCTCAACGTCACCGCCGGCGGGGGCGGCAACGTCGCACCGGTGGCGAACTTCAGCAGCAGCGCCAGCGGCCTGACCGTCAACTTCACCGACACCTCCAGCGACAGCGACGGCAGCATCGCCTCGCGCAACTGGAATTTCGGCGACGGCACCAGCTCCACCGCGACCAACCCCAGCAAGACCTACGCCGCGGCCGGCACCTACAGCGTCGGCCTCACCGTCACCGACAACGGCGGCCTGTCGAACACCCGGACGCAGTCGGTCACCGTCACCGCGGACGGCACCCAGACCTACCGCAACGACACCGATGTCGCAATCGCCGACAACGCCACCGTCGAAAGCACGATCGCGGTCTCCGGCCGCAGCGGCAACGGTCAGACGGGCACGCCGGTGGCGGTGAGCATCGTCCACACCTACATCGGCGACCTGAAGGTGGATCTGATCGCGCCGGACGGTTCGGTCTACGTGCTGCACAACCGCAGCGGCGGCAGCGCCGACAACATCAACACCACCTACACGGTGAATCTGTCGGGCGAGGCGCTGAACGGTACCTGGCGGCTGCGGGTGAACGACAACGCGACCCAGGACATCGGTCGCATCGACAGTTGGAGCATCACTTTCTGATTCGATCCTCCAAGCGCGGCAACTGGAAGGCCCGGACTCGCTCCGGGCCTTCTTTTTTGCGCCCGGAGAATGCGAGGGCCACGCTCCCGAGGTCGTCGCAGGCAGTGCGAAAACCGCGATAGACGCAATCGATCGCGCATCGGAGCGTCGCGCAAGCATGCCTCATGATGCGTTGCAAGACTTGACTTCGAGACCATTCCGAGATCGTTCTGAATTTCGAAAAAAGTACTTGTTTTGCAGTGAATTTCGACTTCTCCAGAAAGTCGCAGGCCGTGCGACCACGATCCGGAAAATACATCTCACGCGGACGCCATGTCCGCGTCCACGAAGGCCCGATCGCGTGCGGGCACGCACTTCGGAACGCGTCGGGGAGGCGACAGGACGTCGCCATCCGCAGGGAAGCTTCCATCGCGGCGGCGGACTCCACGGAAGGAGACCGTCGCCGCGCAGGGACGGCGCGCAGCGCGACGGCGGATGCCGAAAAGCCGCGACAGAGTAGGCGAATCACAACAAGGAGCAATACATGTCCAATCTCGTGCAGGAACTCAACAGCCTCGACTTCAGCGTCTACATCGGTGGGCCGCTGCAGGCGGCCGTGGCGGCGCAGCACTCCGCCTCGATGTCCCAGGTCAACTTCATCAAGGAAGTGGGCTTCGAGACCATCGGAACGGAAACGAAGCTGCGTTACGTCGACTTCAAGTACAAGAAGAAGGTGCCGAACCCGGCGTTCGACGCGACCCAGCCGATCAGCCCCACCAACCCGCTGTACAAGGAAGTCGAAGTCGACATCCAGGTGCCGTTCCTGGCGATGCTGACCATTCCCGCGCTGCGGATCGACGAGGTCAACATCGACTTCAACGCCAAGCTCACGTCGGCGGAGACGCGCAACGTCTCCAGCGAGTTCGCCGGCAGCGCCGAGCTGAGCCTGAAGGTGTGGAAGGTGAACTTCAAGGCCTCGGCCTCGTACAAGCGCACCTCCAGCAGCACCTCGACGACCGAGCGCACCTACAACCTGGGTGTGCGCGTGCGCGCGGTGAACGACGAAATGCCGGCCGGCCTCGAAAGGATCCTCAACATCCTGGAAGAGAGCATCGAACGGCAGGAGCGTCCGACCGGCGGCTGATCCTTCGGCCGACGGCAGCGTGACGCGGCGCCGGGACGCGCCGCATCCGGACGTCGCCGCGTGAGCGGCGGCGTTCCGGAACCGGGTCGCGCAGCCGCGCGACTCTTCGCCGCCGGGCGATCCAGGGATGGATCCGCCCGGCGGCACCCCACGAATACCCGACGCATCGAACCCTCGATCGCACAGGACGCATCCCGCCGCCAAAAGCGACGCGTCGTCCGCGACTCCATCCTTTCAGACTCCACTCAGGACAACGCACATGGCAACTCTCAACGAATATCTCGGCGGCCTTTTCGGCAGCATCAGCGAAGCTCGGGTCATGGCCGACGCACAGAGCGCGCAGGTCGCCGAACAGTACGCGAAACACGACCTGCTCAGGCACTTCTCGATCCCGCGGCTGCGCATCGGCGACATCGAACTCACCATTCCGGTCGCGATCCAGGGCCTGAGCGAACGCCGCGGCCTGCAGCTCTCTCCGATCGGCAACGCCGAGTTCAAGCGCGCGCTCGGCCGTGAGCTTCCGCGCTACATCGGTTACACCACGCTGCCGCCGGTCGCCGAACAGCGTCTGCTCGCGGCGCTCGACCGGCGCATTCCGACACTGGTCGAAGAGATCGCCGCCCAGGGCAACGTCGTCGAACCGATGTACAGATTCGCCGAAGGAATCGTGAAGGATCTGTACGCCATCCGTGAAGAAAGCACCCTGCAGGAGGTCGCGTTCGCCGAAAAGGCGCTGCAGGAAAGCGTCTCCGTCAAAGCGCTTCCGTTCGACGAAGCGCTCAGACGCTGCCAGGAACTCGGCATCGGCCTGGTCGGCGGCGTGGTCGAAAAACCCGAAATCGAACAGCTCACGGTCATCGCAGAGTCGGAGCAACTGCGCAACCAGCGGCCGGAGGACATCATCCGCATCCGCATGCGGGTCAGCGAAGACGGCATGGAATGGCAGACCCTGCAGCGCGACGACGGCACGATCGAACGCAAACTCGTCTCGGAGTGAACCCTCATGTTCAGATCCACTCTCGCCATCGTGCGCCGGCTCTCGGATCGGCTGCTGCTGATCCCGGGTATCGTGCGCGCATTCGAACGAAAGTCTCCCGGCGCGGTCGCCGAACTGTTGCGCTGGATCGACGAGACCGAAGCGGCGATGTCCGGGCACGGCATGGTCGGTGCGGCCGATCTCGCCGGGCTGAAGGCGCGCATCCTCGCGCCGGGCTTCGACGAGGACCGCCGCATCGGCGCGCGTCGGCGCCGCTTCGCCGCCGCGATCGCGCTCGTGCACGAGCTGCAGCAGGCGACGCAGGACGCGCTGCGACCGATGTCGCTGAAGGTCGAACAGACCCGCGATCTCGCCCGGCAACTGCTGCAGATCGTCGCCCAGAGCGGCGCGGTGCAGTACGACCCCGCCAACGACGCGACGACCATGGTCGAACAGATCTGGGCGCTGGCCACCACGCATGAACAGTTGCGACCGATGGTCGCGCAGATGCGCAGCTTGCTCCCGGCCGACGACATCCGCATGCTGCTCGCGGAAGAGTTCGACCCGCTGGATTTCCCGCTGGCGACGTCCAGCCGCTGAAACCGCCCGCCGCGTCCCGGATGCGATGCATCCGGGCGCCGCGGCGGCCGTATCGCAGGAGCTCCCATGCCCGACCGCCACGACATCCGCTGGTTCAAACGCCGCTTCGCTGCGCGAATCGCGCCGGCGCTGGCCGGCACGCCGCTTTCGCTCGACCTGATCGTCGCCATCGCCTGCCAGGAAACCGGTTTCGTCTGGTCGAAGCTGCGCCGCGCGGGCATGCCGGAGGCGCGGATCCTCGCGTTGTGCGTGGGCGACACCATCGACGCCCGCGCCGACGGCAGCGGCCGGCCGTTCCCGAAGAACCGGCTCGATCTGCTCGGCCATCCGCGCGGCGCCGAGATGTTCGCGATCGCGCGGCGTGCGCTGCTCGACATGGCCGAACATGTGCCTGGCTACGCGCGCTCGGTCGCCAATCCGGACAAGTTCTGCCGCGGATTCGGCCTGTTCCAGCGCGACCTGCAGCATTTCCGGATCGACCCCGACTATTTCCTGGAGCGACGCTACGCGCGCTTCGACCAGACCCTGGCGATGTGCATCGACGAATTGCGTCGCGGCCTGCGCAAGCTCGGTTACGAACATCGCGAACGGCTGACCGACGAGGAATCCGCGCGGCTCGCGATCGTCTACAACACCGGTCGTTTCCGTCCCGAACGCGGCCTGCGTCAGGGGCATTTCGACGGCCAGCGCTTCTACGGCGAGGCGATGCTCGCGTGGCTGCGGCTGGCACAGACGGTCGCCACCGGTCGCGCGCCGCCGGCGCTGCCCGAACCGCGTCCGGGCGAGGCGATCGTGCCGCCGCCGGCGCAGATCGTGGCGCGTGGGCGTTTTCATCGCGTCGAAACCCGCGGCAGCACCCTGCGTCTGCGCCGCGAGCCGAGGCGCAGCGTACCGCCGACCGCGAACGTGATCGCCGATCTGCCCGACGGGCATCCGGTACGCGCGGTCGATGACGCGCCGATCGACGGCTTCCTGCAGATCGAGACCAGCCTGCTCGGCGCGCATCTGCGCGGATTCGCTTCGATCGACTTTCTGGTGCGCGACGACCGCATCCGCGAAATCCCGCTGGTCGCGCCCGCGCCGACACCGCCGCAGCGCGGCATCGTCGCCGCGCAGTTGTCGGCGCCGCGCGGCGCGGAGGTGCGGCGTCGCGGATTCGCCGGCCCGTATCCGCTGGACGAGCCCGGACAACCCGCGCGTCGCGGCCGCGATCCGCAGACCCTGCGCGAGGAACTGACAGCGATCGTGGACTGGCTGGCCAGCGACGATCGCGCGCATCTGCGCTATCAACCGCGCGACGGCGCCACGTTCTGCAATGTCTACGCGCACGACTTCTGTCACCTCGCCGGCGTGTATCTGCCGCGGGTGTGGTGGACCGAGGCCGCGCTGCTGCGCCTGGCCGCCGGCGAGATCCTGCGCCCGCTGCTCGGCAACACCGTGCGCGAGATGCGCAGCAACGACCTGTTCCACTGGCTGCGCGACTTCGGTCCGCATTTCGGCTGGCGCCGCACCGGCAGCGCCTCGGCGCTGCAGCGCGAAGTCGATCAGGGCGCGGTGGGCCTGATCTCCACCCTGCGCCGGCACAACGGCCGCCCCGGACACATCGCGATGGTCGTACCGCAGACCGCGCGCCACGTCGCGCGCCGCAACGCCGACGGCGAGGTGATCGCACCGGTGCAGAGCCAGGCCGGCACGGTCAACTTCCGCTACGGCACCGCGACCGCGGAGTGGTGGAAAGACGCGAAATACGCGGACGCGGCGTTCTGGCTGCACGCCTGAGGCGCGCCAGAACCATCATCGCGATCGCATGCGCCTCAACTGGTGATGACCTGACTCAACTCGGTCCAGCCCGGCGGCTCGGGCCAGACCGCAGCCTGATTGCCGGCGAGGATCCGGCGCAGGTCGTGGCGATCGAGCTGCGGCGCCAGCGCGACCAGCAGTTCGACGGTGTAATCGCGCAGCACCCGTTCGCGCGGGAGCACCGCCCAGGCAACGCATTCGGGAATCGTCGGCGGCGCCGGCAGTGCGATCAGATCGGCGTCGTGGATCGCGCTGACCGCCATCTCGGCGAGCAGGCCGACGCCGATGCCGGCGCGGACATAGGTCTTGATCAGATCGGCGTCGCGCGCGGTCATCGCCAGTTGCGGTTCCAGCCCGCGTTCGGCGAACGCACGACGCAGCGAGGAATCGGGACGGATCGAGGATTCGTAACTCACCAGCGGATGCTGCGCGAGATCGGCCAGCCCCGGTGGGTGCCCGAGTTTCGCCAGCGGATGCGCGCGCTGCAGCAGCACCACCCGACGCCAGCGGAACAGCGGGATCGCGATCCCGTCCGGCGGCGGCCCGCCGGCGGTGCTGATGAGCGCGAGATCGGCCTCGCCGCGCGCGAGCTGGGCGAGCACGTCGCCGTCGGCGCTGGGCTGCAGATGGATGCTGAGCTGCGGATAGGCCTGGTGCACCTGCGCGATCACCGGCGGCAGCACGAAACGGGCCTGGGTGTGGGTGGTGGCGATCAACAGGCTGCCGTGGCCGTCGCGGCGCTGGTTGGCGGCGAAGGCGCGGATGTTGGCGGCTTCCCCGAGCAGCTTGCGCGCGTGCGCCAGCACCTGGCTGCCGGCCGGGGTCAGCCCTTCCAGACTGCGGCCCTTGCGCACGAACAGCAGGAAGCCCAGTTCGTCCTCCAGTTGCTTGAGCTGCTTGGACAGCCCCGGCTGGGTGGCATGCACGGTCTCGGCCGCCGCGGTGATGTTGAAACCGGCGTCGGCGATGGCGACGAAGTAGCGCAACTGGACCAGGGTCATGGCGAGCGTTCCGGGCGGCGGGAGGCGCAGTCCGGGCGGTCGCCCGCCGCGCTGCATCCCTTCATTCGAATGAAGCGATATCTATAACAGATAACCGTAGGGCATGAGAGGGGCGTACATTCCGAATGAGCATATCGCCAAACCGGGCCGTCATTTCCGGCGTTCCGGTCTCGGAACTACGTTGGGAAGCCCCTCCTTCCGGCGGATCGGCCATGTCCGAAGCCCCTGCCCGCATCGGTTCCAAGCCCCGGCCCGACCCGCTCGCGCCGGCCGCGGCCAGCGTGGACGAAGCCGGGGTTCCACCGCTGTTCCCCGCCTTCCTCGACCTGCGCGCCCGCCCGGTGCTGGTGGTCGGCGGCGGCAGCGTGGCCCGGCGCAAGATCGCGGCGCTGCTGCCGACCGGCGCGCGGGTGCGGGTCGGCGCCCCGGCGCTGGACCCGGAGGTCGCGGCCTGGGCCGCGGAAGGCCGGATCGAACACCTGCCCGGCCGCTTCGCGCCCGAATGGCTGGACGATGTCTGGCTCGCGATCGCCGCCACCGACGACGCCGACACCAACCGCGCGGTCGCCGAGGCCGCCGGCGCGCGCCGGATCTGGGCGAACGTGGTCGACGATGCGCCGCTGTGCAGCTTCCAGGTGCCGGCGAGGATCGAACGCGGGCCGCTGCAGATCGCGATTTCCAGCGGCGGCGGCGCGCCGATGCTGGCGCGGCATCTGCGCGAACGCCTGGAGACCGAACTCGACGGTTCGCTGGCCACGCTCGGGCATCTGCTGGTGCGGCACCGCCGCCGCATCCGTGCGCGGATCCCCGACACCGGCGCGCGCCGGCGTTTCTTCGACGCCCTGCTGCACAGCGAAGTGCCCGCGCAACTGCGCCGCGGCGACACCGACGCCGGCGAACGCGCCCTGCTCGCCCTGCTCGACGCCGCCGACACCGCGCCGGCCGCCGGCCGCGTCGCCCTGGTCGGTGCCGGGCCCGGCGACGCCGGTCTGCTCACCCTGCGCGGCCTGCGTCTGCTCAACGAGGCCGACGTGATCCTGCACGACCGGCTGGTCAGCGCCGAAGTGCTCGATCTCGCGCGCCGCGATGCCGAACGCATCGAAGTCGGCAAGGAGGCCGGCCATCATCACGTCACGCAGGAGCGCATCCACGCGCTGATGCTGGAGCACGCGCGCGCCGGCAAACGTGTGGTACGGCTCAAGGGCGGCGACGCCTTCGTGTTCGGCCGCGGCGGCGAAGAACTCGAATTCCTGCGCGCACACGGCATCGCCTACGAGGTCGTGCCCGGGATCACCGCCGCGCTCGCCTGCGCGGCCTATGCGGGCATTCCGCTGACCCATCGCGATCACGCGCAGTCGGTGCGGTTCGTCACCGCGCACGGTCGCGGCGACGACGACGGCCTGGACTGGGCCGGCTTCGCCCGCGGGAAGCAGACCCTCGCCTTCTACATGGGCGTCGCCGGACTCGAGCGCGTGCGCGAACGTCTGCTCGCCCACGGTCGCGACCCGACCACGCCCTGTGCGCTGATCGAAAACGGTTCACGCCCGGAACAGCGCGTGGTGCTCTCGACCCTCGAGACCCTGCCCGAAGTCGCGCGCGCCCATGCGGTGCGTTCGCCGGCCCTGCTGTTCGTCGGCGAGGTCGCCGCGCTGGCGGCGCAGTTGCACTGGTTCGGCGCGGCGCCGCTGGGCATCGAGGACGTGCCGGTCGCCGCGTCCGCCGCGCTCGCGGAGGCCGCATGAATCCGGATCCCGCGTTGTTCTCGGGCCATCGTCGACTCTGACGCACCGGCTTCTCACAGATCCCCCTCCCGGAAACTTCCCCCATGGCTCTCCACGACAACATCCTCGACACCATCGGCGGCACGCCGATCGTCCGCCTGCAGCGCATCGCGCCGAAACACGTCACCCTCTACGCCAAGGTCGAAGCCTTCAATCCCGGCGGTTCGGTCAAGGACCGCCTCGCACTGGCGATCGTGCTCGATGCCGAGAAG
>JBIJAD010000480.1:0-2511 GCA_044345955.1 Lysobacteraceae bacterium | reverse complement strand
GTCGCTACGAGTTCCGGTATGCCGGCGACGGTCGGCCGGTGGAATATGCGGTGATCCATCACTGGCGCCGCGGGGTGGTGCTCGCCCGTCGGGAGCCGCACGACGGGCGCTGAAGACGGTGGACAGGGCGTCGCGACCTCGGTCGCGGCGCCCGTGGCCGTCGATGACGGCGGTCGCAGCCGCGCAGGCTAGAATCGCGGCATGACCGCTCCGGATCCGTCAGTCCCCGACCCGATCGTCCGCCGCTATGCCGGCGCCGCCGTGCGCGAACATCTCGATGCCGTCGCCGCGCTGCGGATCGCGGTGTTCCGCGACTGGCCCTATCTGTACGACGGCGACCCTGCCTACGAACGCGAATATCTCGACGCCTATGCAGCATCGCCCGACAGCGTGTTCGTGCTCGCCTTCGCCGGCGACGAGATCGTCGGCGCTTCCACCGGGCTGCCGCTGGCCGACGACAGCGCCGAATTCCGCGCGCCGTTCGGACAGCGTGGCATCGACGCCGGTCGCGTGTTCTATTTCGGCGAATCGGTGCTGCTGCCGGCCTGGCGTGGGCGGGGCATCGGCCATGCGTTTTTCAATCATCGCGAGGCGCATGCGCATGCGCTGGGCCGTTTCGATCTGACCGCGTTCTGCGCGGTCGATCGCGACCCCGACGACCCGCGGCGTCCGTCGGCGCATCGCGGCAACGAGGCGTTCTGGACCGCGCGCGGCTATACGCGCCAGCCCGGCATGAACATGCGTCTGCACTGGAACGAAATCGGCCGCGGCGAGATCGAGCATGCGCTGACCTTCTGGCTCCGATCGCTCGCATCCGGAGCATCGGCATGAAGGTCGCGGTCGCGCGCTACCCGATCGATGCGCCGGCGCGTTTCGCCGATTTCGCCGACAAGCAGGCGCGCTGGCTGCGTGAGGCCGCTGCCGGCGGCGCGCGCATCGCGGTGCTGCCCGAGTATCTCTCGCTGGAGTTGGGTGCGAGCTTCGCGCCGACGGTGCGCGGGGACCTGCACGCCACGCTGGCCGCGCTGCAGGCGCATCGCGCCGACTGGTGCGCGCTGTTTTCGGGTCTTGCGCGCGATACCGGGCTGTGGATCGTGGCCGGCAGTTTTCTGCTCGACCTCGGCGGCGGGCGCTATCGCAACCGCGCCGATCTTTTCGCACCGCACGACGGCCATGGCTGGCAGGACAAACTGCAGTTGACCGGTTTCGAGAAGAAGACCGGTGTCATCGACGGCGGCGATGCGCTCAAGGTGTTCGAGATCGACGGCCTGCGCGTCGGCATCGCGATCTGCTACGACGTCGAATTCCCGCTGCCGGTGCGCGCGCAGTGCGCCGCCGGCGCGCGCCTGCTGCTGGTGCCGAGCTGTACCGACACCGCCGCCGGCGCCACCCGCGTGCGCGTCGGCGCGTTGGCGCGGGCGCTCGAGAACCGTTGTTTCGTGGCGCAGGCCGTGACCGCGGGCGAAGCGGCCTGGAGCCCTGCCCTCGACATCAATACCGGCGATGCGACGGTGTACGCGCCGATGGATGTCGGTCTGCCCGACGACGGCATCCTTGCGACCACCACCGGCGCGGATGGCTGGGTGTTCGCCGATATCGACCCGGCGCATCTCGACGCCAGCCGCGCGCAGGCGCAGGTCGCCAACGATCGGGACTGGCCTGGGCAGTGGGCACCGTCGCTGCAGCAGGCCAGGCTCGAAAGTCTGTCCTGAGCGGTGCGGGTCAGTGGCTTGATCGCTCAGGCCAGCATCAGGGGCATCGCGGCGTCGCGCGCCCAGATCGAGCCCAGCGCCAGTGCGCTGCCGATGCCGGTCGCTGCGAGCACGTCGCTGGGATAGTGCAGGCCCAGCACCACCCGCGAGGCGGCGACGCTGGCTGCGAAGGGAATCAGGAGCCAGGCCAGCGCCGGTACGTAGGCGAGCGCGACGATCGTGAACGCGACCGCGTGCAGTGTATGTCCGGAAGGAAAACTGAACTCGTCCAGCGGCGCCACTCTTGCGCGGATGCGCACGTCCGCCGCGCAGGGCCGTGGGCGCCGTGTCCAGCGCTTCAGCGCTTTGTAGAGCGCCAGCGACACCAGGGCGACGATCGCCAGATGCAGCGCCGCGGCGCGGCCGACGGCGCCACCGAACACGGCGAACGCCAGCATCAGCCCGTACCAGAACACGCCGTCGCCGAGCCGGCTGACCGCGGCGAAGAACAGGAAGGCGAAGCGGCGATCGCACAACGCGTTCGCGCGCAGGCACCAGTCGGATTCATTCGTGCGCAGCGGACGACGCGGATAATCCGGGTGCATGGCGTGACTCCTGTTGGGCGATGCGTTGCAGGATGGCGTCGAAGTCGGCGGCGACCTGCTCGGGGCGCAGCGCGGCGACCGCGGCGGCGGACCTGCCCGCCATGCGCGCGCGCAGCAGTGGATCGGCGGCGATCGCGACTGCTGCGCTGACGAAGGCGATAGCGGCGCGTTCGTCGTCTCCGCGGATGCAGGCGCCATGCACACCGTCGCGCAGC
>JBIJAD010000143.1:0-9379 GCA_044345955.1 Lysobacteraceae bacterium | reverse complement strand
GCGTTCTGCAGGAACGCATCACCTCGACCAAGACCGGTTCGATCACCTCGATCCAGGCCGTGTACGTGCCCGCGGACGACCTCACCGACCCGTCGCCGGCGACCACCTTCGCGCACCTCGACGCCACCGTCGTACTGTCGCGCCAGATCGCCTCGCTGGGCATCTACCCGGCGGTGGACCCGCTGGACTCGACTTCGCGTCAGCTCGATCCGAACGTGATCGGCAACGAGCACTACGAGACCGCGCGCCGCGTCCAGGCGACGCTGCAGAAGTACAAGGAACTGAAGGACATCATCGCGATCCTGGGCATGGACGAGCTGTCGGAAGACGACAAGCTGGCCGTGGCCCGCGCGCGCAAGATCGAGCGCTTCTTCTCGCAGCCGTTCACCGTGGCCGAAGTGTTCACCGGATCCAAGGGCAAGTACGTCTCGCTGAAGGACACGATTCGCGGCTTCAAGGGCATCGTCGACGGCGAATACGACCACCTGCCGGAGCAGGCCTTCTACATGGTCGGCGGCATCGAGGAAGCGGTCGAGAAGGCGAAGAAGCTCGCTGCGTGAGGTAGGGCGGGTCTTGACCCGCCATTGCGAGACCTCAGGTGTTCGTGAACGCCTGATGTTGCGAGAAAAGCGGCGGGTCAAGACCCGCCCTACGAGGAACCGGAAACATCATGACCACCATCCGTTGCGACATCGTCAGCGCCGAAGCCGAGATCTTCCACGGCGAAGCGACCCTGGTCGTCGCCACCGGCGAACAGGGCGAACTGGGCATCGCGCCGCGTCATGCGCCGCTGATCACCCGCCTGAAGCCGGGCAAGGTCGTCGTCACCCAGCCCAACGGCGAAGTGCTCGACTTCGCGATCTCCGGCGGCATCCTCGAAGTGCAGCCGCAGGTCGTGACCGTGCTGGCCGACACCGCGGTGCGTGCCGGCGACATCGACGAGGCGGCGGTCCGCGCGGCGATGGACGAAGCCAAGCGCGCGCTGGAGCACAAGGACCCGAAGATGAGCGCCGAGGAAGCCCAGCAGCAACTGGCGATGAGCCTCGCCCAGCTCAGCGCGCTGGAGCGCCTGCGCAAGAACCTCAAGCACTGAGGCTTCTCGTCCTGCGATATCCGAAAACGCCGGCGCAAGCCGGCGTTCTCGTTTGTCCGGAATCGCCCGCTCCACCGGGCGGCATCAGGCCTTGTAGACCCAATACCGCGACAGCAGAAAGCCGATCGTGCCGAGGGTCAGCTCCACGGCGGGCTTCGCCAGCCAGGCCCACTGCAGGCCGAACACGTCGTCGATCGTTCCCATCGCCCAGGTGCTGGCGGCCGTTGTGCACAGCCACATCGCGACGAAGCGGCGCAACTGGGTGGCGCCGATGCGGGTATCGTCGCCGGCGAAGGTGATGGTGCCGTTGAGCCAGAAACCCAGCATCGCGCCGCTGATGCGGCCGCAGACGTTGGCGGCCTCGATGACGAGACCGAAGTGGCTCAGCGCGACGGTGACGCCCCAGTCCAGCAGCCACTGCAGGCCGCCGATCAGCAGGTAATGGCGCCCCTGGCGATGCAGGCTCACGGCGCCCGCTCCGCTGCCGGCAACGACCACAATGCGATCGCACCCTCACGGCCGACTTCGCGTGCGGAGGAGGCGCGAAGGCCTGCGCGCAGCGAAGGGCTCGCGGTGTCGGCGTTCACCAGCACCCAGCGAATCTGCTCGCGTGCGAAAAATTCCGCCCAGCCTGCGCCGGTCACATCCTCGTCGGCGATACGGGCGGCGGCCTGCCAACGCGGCGCATGCGGGGACACCGTGCGTCCACGGCCGCCGAGTTCGGCGATGAACCCGCGTGCGGGATCGGCGGCGAGTACGAGGCCGGTATCGCCATCAGGCAGCCGGCGCAGCAGCAGGCGTTCCGGCAGATAGGCGCGCAGCAGGGGCGTGTCGTCGAACGGACTGCGGATCGCGCGTTTGAGCGCAGCAGAGTGATGCAGCCAACTGGCGTTCGACTGATAGGCCAGATTCAACACGCACAGGCTGACGATCGACCAGCGGAACAGACGCGCACCGAGCTTCGATTCCAACCCGACCGGCAGCAGCGCGAGCAGCAGCACGATCGACGGCCACGCATAACGCGCGTACTGCAGAGGCAGCAGCGGCAGCAGCAGCGACAGCGTGACCGCGGCGATCAGCAGACGCCGGCCGCGGCGCACGAGTGCGAGCAACCACAGCCCGCCGAGCGCGATCAGACCGAAGCCGAGCCCGCCGTCCCAGCCTTCGACGTAGCGATCGGTATCGAAACTCATGCGCCAGAGCAGATCGGGCGTGAATCCGGCATGCCAGCGCGGATCGTCGAACGCTACCGGCGGCATCATCGGCGAGCGGAACGCCTCGTTGAACAGCGGCAGCAGCGGATTGCCGGTGGCGATGCCGGCGTGCACGAAGCTGGAGGTCGCCAGCATCGCCCACAGCGCGCATGCGAGCAGCAGCGGGCCCGGCGCGACCCCGCGATGGAGCCACAGCGCATACAGCAGCAACGGCAGCGCCGCGGCCGCATGCGCGAGCTTGAGCGCGCACAGGCCGGCGAACAGCGCCGTGCCGATCCACAGGCGTCCGCGGCCTTCGCCGAGGATCGCGACGATCAGCGTCAGCAGCAGTGCGGTCGCCGCGAGTTCGGTCTGCTGACCCGCGGCCATCCACACCAACGGCGGGAACGACGCGGTCAGCGCGACCGCCGCCCAGCGTTCGCGGATGGCGGCGCCGGCAGCGGTCGCCAGCGCCCAGGCTGCGCCGGCGATGAGCAACAGCCACAGCGCATTGAGCGCGCCATGCGTCGGAGCGCGCGCAAGCACCACGACGATGCCGTGCAGGACATCGCCGGCCCAGGGTGCCCAGGACCAGATCTGGACATCGGCCGCAGGCGTGTAGCGGCCGTGCTGCAGCCACTGTGCGGGCAGGCCGAGGTGATAGGTGAGATCGTCCATCTGCAGCGACGGCAACCAGCAGGCGGTCGAGGCGAGGCCGAGCAGCAGTACGGTCGCGGCGGCCGCGCGCGGCGCGGCGGCGACCGCATCGCGCCATCCCTGCCGCGCGCTGCGCAGTTCGTGCACCAACGCATGACGGCGCAGTGCGACGACCGCGAGCAGCAGCGCCCACCACAGCCAGGGTCGATGCACGGGCAGGGTGGTGGTCCAGCCGGCGATGCCGGCGATGATGCCGAGCCCGACGCAGGTCGCGAGCGCGGCGCGCGCGGGCAGGCCCGCGGGCGTCAGTGCGCCGCCGATCGCCAGCGCGGCGACGCCGAGGACGACTGCGGCCAGCACCGGCAGCAGGCCGACCCAGACGATCAGCGCGAGTGTCCAGGCCGCGGCCAGCGCTGTGGCCCGCGACAGACGGAGTGTGCGCCGCAGCGGCCAGGCGACGACGAGGGCCAGCGCGGCGAGCACCAGCGACAATGCGAAACGCTCGGCAGGAAATTCGCGCCAGGTCTGATGCACCAGCAGTCCGACGCAGGTCGCGAGCGCGCCCGCGAGCGCCGCCGCGCGCGTGCTGCGCGAAGGCGGGGGCGCGTCTGCGAAGGCGGTGTCTGCGGGCATGCGGGGCGCGGGGCGGGACCGGTCGGCATCGTAGCAGCGTCAACCGCTAGAATGCCGGACATGCCTGCTTCCGGAGTCGTCATGAACGCACCGCTCCACGTCGTCGTCCTCGCCGCCGGCGAGGGCAAGCGGATGAAATCCGCGCTGCCGAAGGTACTGCAGAAGATCGCCGGAATGCCGATGCTCGCCCATGTCATCGCCAGCGCCCGTGCGCTCGCGCCGGCCGGTATCCACATCGTCTACGGCCACGGCGGCGAGCAGGTGCGCGCGGCGTTCGCTGCTGACAGCAACCTGCATTGGGCCGAACAGGCGCAGCAACTCGGCACAGGGCATGCGGTGCAGCAGGCGATGCCCGGGGTGCCCGACGATGCGCGCGTGCTGGTGCTGTATGGCGACGTGCCGTTGATCCGCAGCGAGACCCTGCGCAGCCTGCTCGATGCGCCCGGCGCGCTGGCGGTGCTGGCGGCCGAACTCGACAATCCCGCCGGCTACGGCCGCATCGTGCGCGATGCCGAGGGCCGGGTCGCGGCGATCGTCGAGCACAAGGACGCCGATCACGGCCAGCGCGCGATCCGGATCGTCAACACCGGCGTGATCGCCGCCGACGCCGCGCGGCTGAGAGGCTGGCTGGCGAATCTCTCCAACGCCAACGCCCAGGGCGAGTATTACCTGACCGACGTGTTCGCGATGGCCGCGCACGAATACGCCGGCGCCGAGATCGTGATCGCAGAGGACGCGCAGGAGACCGAAGGCGCGAACGATCCATGGCAATTGGCGCAGCTCGAACGCGCATTCCAGTCGCGCCGGGTGCGTGCGCTGTGCGTCGCCGGCGCGCGGTTCGCCGACCCGAACCGCGTCGATGTGCGCGGCGAGGTCGAAGTGGGGCGCGATGTCGAGATCGACGTGGACGTGGTCCTCGAAGGCCGCGTGGTGCTCGGCGACGGCGTGCGCATCGGCCCGTTCTGCCGTCTGAAGAACGTCGAACTCGCCGCCGGCACCGAGATCCGCGCGCATTGCGACCTCGAAGGCGCGCGCAGCACCGGCGCCGCGATCGTCGGCCCGTTCGCGCGCCTGCGCCCGGGCACGGTGCTCGGCGACGGCGTGCACATCGGCAATTTCGTCGAGACCAAGAACGCGACGCTCGGCACCGGCAGCAAGGCCAATCACCTGACCTATCTCGGCGATGCCGTGATCGGCGCGCGGGTCAACGTGGGTGCCGGCGCCATCACCTGCAACTACGACGGCGCCAACAAGTTCACCACCACGATCGCCGACGGTGCCTTCATCGGCTCCAACAGCGCGCTGGTGGCGCCGGTGACGATCGGCGAAGGCGCCACCATCGGCGCCGGCTCGGTCATTGGCAAGGATGCACCCGCCGGCAAACTCACCGTCGCCCGCGCGAAGCAGGTCACGGTCGACAACTGGAAGCGGCCGGTCAAGGCGCCGAAGTAGAGGCCCCGCGGGCATGCCGTGTAGAGCGGATCGAAGATCCGCTGCTGCCTGCAATGATCGCGAAGCGGCTTTGGTCCGCTGACAGGTGCGCACCGGATCGGTGGCATGAACGTCATCGGACGGTTGCACCGGTTCTTCATCGCAACCGCTCGTTGGCACGGCCTCTCGGTTGCGCCCAGGATGCCGGTCGGGCCTCGCCTGATGAGACGGGAGTCGTCTAGAATCCGTGACGCCGCTCGGGTTTCCGGCGGTTTCGTTCACTCAGGCCGCAACTATGCGGCATCCACAGGGGAAGTCGGACAGGATGCGTTCGATCGTTTCTGCGTGCGCCATGTTGCTGGCGCTGCTCGTTTCCGGCCTGGCGCACAGCCAGGCGGTGTCCCTCGCGGACGAATACCAGAAGAAGATCAAGGCGGCGACCGAGGTCTTCGCGCTCGGCAGCGGGATGTTCGGGGAGTCGGTGTCGGAGGCGACCGGGAAGACCGTGTTCGCGGTCGTCGACATCGATCTGCCCGGCAACAATGCGCTGCCGGTGCGGTTCGGGCGGCGATTGCCGATCGATGAGCGCTACATCGGCGAAGAGCTCGGCGGGCTGGGCAACTGGGACATCGATGTGCCGTACATCGAAGGCACGTTCTCCAAACTGCACGGCTGGACGGTGCCGGCGACGCATGCGGCGGACCGGACGAAGCGTTGTTCGATGCCGGGCTGGCCAGCGGTCGAGGGCCAGATCTTCATGCCCAACCAGGTCTTCCACGGTTACAGCATCCGCGTGCCGGGCGTGTACGACGGCCAGATGCTGGCGGAGGCGAGCGCTTACGTCGATCCCGCCGACGGGGTGAGCTATCCGTGGATTCTGGACTCGATGGCGCGGCTGAGCTGTCTGCCTTCGCTGAAGAACGGCTACCCCGGCGAAGGCTTCGTCCTCAAACTGCCCGACGGCACGCGTTATTTCTTCGACTACGCGGTCGAGCGCAGCCTGCCGATCCTGCGCAAGGCGCAGAAGACCGTGCCGGGTTACAGCATGGAGCGCAAGCGGGTGTTCCTGCTGGCGACGCGGATCGAGGATCGCTTCGGGAATGTCGTCGACTACCAGTACACGGCCGGCAGCCTCACCGGCATCGTCGCCAGCGACGGGCGCCGGATCACGATCCAGCCCGATCAGGCGGCAGGCACGATCACCGCGACCGCGAACGGCCGGGTGTGGACCTATACGCTGCAGGGCGGCCATCTGATCAGTGTGACCCATCCCGACGGGTCGCAATGGACTTACTCGCCGTACGGCATGTACACCTCGCGCCCCGACGCCGAGGGCGATGGAACGGCGCTGACGTCTTTCCATCCGGATACCACCTGTCTCGACGTATCGACGCCTTACATGGGCCAGTTCGCGCTGCATGTGACCCATCCGAGCGGGGCGGTCGCGCGATTCGATTTCGAAGGCCGGACGTTCGGCCGCAGTCGCGTGCCCTATCGCTGCGTCATCGACTTTTTCGATCACTCTTCCCGAGTGGGGTTCACGGCGACGCCCATGACCTTCACCTCGATCGAAGTGGTCCCCCTGGTCATCTCGGTGCTCGGTTTCAATTTCTGGATTCCGATCGAAGTCAGCACCGAGTACGAGGATTACACGCTCGACGAACGCTACGAGGACGTCTCCGGCGTCGCGCACATCCAGACGCCGAACTATTTCGGGGTGTATTCGCTCACGTCCAGGCGCGTCACCGGCGCCGGCATCGACGCGTCGCTCACGTCCTATCGTTATGGCGAAGAGGCTTACCCGTACTGCGACCAGATCGACGGCGTGACCGGCCAGCCGGTGGGTCCGCGCTGCAACGAAGACCCGTGTCCGCAGGCCGGATGCACCGATGGTGTGGGCCGCTGGACCGAGATCACGCTGCCTGGTGGCGACAAGGTCCGCAAACGCTTCGGCGTGATCTACGGCGAGAACGAAGGCCGGCTGCTGCAGGAACAGATCGTCGATGCCGCCGGCGTGGTCGTGCGCGAGATCGAGCACCGCCATTTCGACGACACCACCGCCACCGGTCAGGCCTTCGCCAGGCGGATCGGCTGGAGTTTCACGCCCGATCCGATCCAGGGCCTGCAGCGTCCATGGCTCTCCACCGAGATCCGTCAGGAGGGCGTGACCTACCGGACCGAAGTGCTGCCCTGCAGCGGTGCGATCTACTGCTTCGACGCCTTCGCGCGGCCGACCCGCGTGCGCAAGTCCAGTTCGCTGGGCTGGAGCCGCACCGAGACCACCGCGTACCACGACAATCTCTCGCTCTGGGTGTTGGGCCAGGTCGCCCGGGTCACGGTCGACGAGGCCGGGCCCAACGGCCTCGGTGGCGGCATGGTGTCGATGGAGACCGGCTACAACACGCAGGCGCTGCCGGCATGGAGCAAACGCTTCGGCCGACTGCAGCAACACCTGACCTATCACGCCGACGGCACGCTGGCGACGGTGACCGACGCCCGCGGCCACGTCACCACCGCGTCGCACTGGAAGCGCGGGATTCCGCAGACCATCCGCCATCCCGCCACGGACGAGGCGCCGGCGGGCGCGGTCGAGTCGGCGACGGTGGACGACAACGGCTGGATCACCTCGATCACCGACGAGACCGGCGCGAAGACCTGCTACGGCCACGACCCCATGGGCCGGATCGCGAGCATCGTGCATCCTTCGGACACCCAGCCCGGGGTCTGCGACACCTCGGCGTGGAATCCGGTCGCGATGACGTTCGAGAAGATCGCGGTCGCGGCCCATGGCCTGGCGCCGGGCCATTGGCGCGCCAGCCGCAGCGAAGGCGATCTGCGCGTGAACGTGTACCACGACGCCCTCTGGCGCCCGGTGCTGGAGGAACGCTACGACCACGGCGACCCCGCCGGCACCCGCAGCCAGGTCGTCAAACGCTACGACAGCGCCGGCCGCCTGCGCTTCCAGTCCTATCCCGTGCGCGGTGCGACCGATGCGGCGAACGTCGTCCACGGCATGCGCAGCGTCCACGACGCGCTCGACCGGGTGCTGCGCACGGAGCAGGACAGCGAACTGGGCGTGCTCGAGACCACGACCGAATACCTGTCCGGTCTGCAGGTGCGCACGACCAATCCACGCGGTCATGCGACCACAGTCGGCTTCATGGCCTGGGATGCGCCCGGCTACGACCTGCCGCTGTGGAGCGTGCAGCCGGAAGGCAAGGTGATCGAACTGATGCGCCACCCGCAGTTCGGCTGGCCGCTGCAACTGACCCAGCGCAACGCCGCCGGCACCCTGCAGGCGACGCGACGCTACGTCTACGATGCCGGCGGTCTGCCGTGCAAGACGATCGAGCCGGAGACCGGCGCGACCGTGATGGAGTAAGACGCGACCGGCAATCCGGTGGGCTCGGCCACCGGGCTGGACCTGCCCGATCCGCTGGCCTGCGACCGCGAGCATGCGAGCGTCGCCGAGCATCGGGTGGGCCGCGGCTACGACCCGCGCAACCGGCTGACGACGCTGACCTTCCCGGACGGCCGCGGCAATCAGGTGTGGACGTACACCGCCGACAGCCTGCCCGCGACGATCACCACCTGGAACGGCACAGGCGGCACCCAGCCGGTGGTCAACGCCTACAGCTACAACAGCCGGCGGCTGATGAATGGCCAGGGCGACAGCGTCAGTCAGCCGGGCTGGTACGCCTGGGGGCTGGGCTACGGCTACGACCGCAACGGCCAGTTGGCGACGCTGCGTTATCCCACCGGCCTGATCGTGGACTACGCCCCGAATGCGCTGGGCCAGGCGACCGTGGTGCGCAACGCCAGCCAGCCGGCGGTGGTGTACGCGTCCGGCGTGCAGTACTACCCGAACGGCGCGGTGAAGCAGTTCACCTACGGCAACGGCCTGGTGCACACGATGACCCAGAACGCCCGGCAGTTGCCGGCGCGGGTGACGAGCACGGGCAACGCGCTGGACGTCGCCTACGGCTACGACCGCAACGGCAACCCGGTGCGGATCGACGATCATGTCGGCGGTCAAACGTCGCCGCAGCACCGCACGTTGAGCTACGACGGGCTGGACCGGTTGACCCGGGCGGTCTCGCCGGCCTTCGGCGGCAGCGATCACACCCACCGCTTCGGCTACGACGCGCTGGACAATCTGACGTCGTGGACGCAAGCGGGCGTGAAGGACTACGCCGAGTACCTCTACGACGCGAAGAACCGCCTGACCAGCATCCGCAACAGCAGCGGCGCGACCGTGGTCGGGCTCGAGTACGACCCGTAGGGCAACCTGCGCAACAAGAACGGCCAGCAGTTCCAGTTCGACGCCGGCAACCGCCTGCGCGCGACCTCCTCGGGCGAGACCTACCTCTAC
>JBIJAD010000478.1:0-2533 GCA_044345955.1 Lysobacteraceae bacterium | reverse complement strand
CGCGCCAAGGCGGAAGGACGGAATCGGGTGGTCGCGGCGGAGGCGGGCGAAACCGCGGATATCGAGGCCGCTCAGCCGCCGGGGCTCTCGCCGCCATAGAGCGCCTTCCTCGGCGCGCCGCTGAGTTCGGCGGCGAGTTTCGCCGCAGCGGAAGGCGGCAGGTGTTCACCGAGTTTCGCGTACAGGCGACGGCCTTCGATCAGCTTCGCTTCGGCTTCGTCGGCGACACCGTGGATCAGCAGCACGAATTCGCCCTTGCGCTGGTCGGGGTCGGCGACGACGCGAGCGTGGAGGTCGGCGAGGCGGCCGTCGAGCACGGTCTCGAACAGTTTGGTCAGCTCGCGCGCGAGCGCTGCCGGGCGGTCCGGGCCGAACGTGGCGACGGCATCGGCCAGTGTCTCCTCGATCCGGTGCGAGGCCTCGTAGAAGATCAGGGTGCGGGGCTCGCCGGCGAGCCGGGCCAGACGCTCGCGACGGGCGCCGGCCTTGGCCGGCAGGAAGCCTTCGAACGCGAAGCGATCGCTGGGCAGCCCGGACACGCTGAGGGCCGCGACCAGCGCGCAGGGGCCGGGGATCGGGCTGACCCGCAGCCCCGCGGCGCGGGCGGCGACGACCAGCCGGAAGCCGGGGTCGCTGATCAGCGGGGTGCCGGCGTCGGATACCAGGGCCAGCGACTCGCCGTCGCGCAGCCGTGCGATGAGGCGTTCGGCCTGGTCGGCCTCGTTGTGCTCGTGCAACGCGATCAGGCTCTGCTCGACGCCGTGATGGGCCAACAACTGGCGGGTGTGGCGGGTGTCCTCGGCGCAGATCGCGGCCACGCCGCGCAGCGTCTGCAGCGCCCGCGCAGACAGGTCGCCGAGATTGCCGATCGGGGTGGCGACGACGTAGAGCACGCCTGCGACGGAGGGGGAAGGCATCGGGTTCGGCTCGCTGGGGTTGGTCGCGGATTCGTCGCGGACGAGTAGAATCCTAGCGGTTCCCCCACGGGTTGCGGCGATGGCGACGAAGCGGATCATGGCGATGCAGGCAAGGGTGACGATGCGGTTCGGCAGGCTGCTGTGCCTGGCCCTGCTCACGGCGGGTCTGGCCGCCTGCGTACCGACCCAGACCCGCCCGGACAAACCGGTGGCGCACCGCACGAACCCCGTGATCGCGCAGGCCCAGGCCCTGGCGATGAATCACCAGACCCTGAACGGGCAGGCGCGGACCGATGCCGGACGCGAGATCGAGCGCCTGATCGCCGGGCTCGACAACGCCACCCTGAGCACCGAGGCGGCGCTGCTGCCCGAGGGCGATCCGCTGTACAACTTCGTCGGCCGCGAACTGCAGCGCCGCGGTCTGGCGCTGCCGCGGGCCTTCGATCGCGAAGGCAACTGGCGACCGCGCCTCGGCGACCGCGCCCCGGCCGAGCGCGACGGCTACCGCCCACCGGCCAAACTGGCGGTGCTGCTGCCGCTGACCGGCAACCTTGCGACCGCGGCCTCGCCGGTGCGCGACGGTCTGCTCGCCGGCTATTACGGCGAACACCGCCGGCGCCCCGACATCGCCTTCTACGACACGACCGGCACGCCCGCCGGCGCGGTCGCCGCTTATCGGAAGGCGGTCGGCGACGGCGCCGACTACGTGCTCGGCCCGCTCGGTCGCGACGAGGTCGCCGCGCTGTTCCGCGAGACGGAACTGGACGTGCCCTCGCTGGCGCTGAACCGCGCCCCGACGGCGCCACCGAACGGCCACGCCAGCTTCGCCCTGGCACCGGAAGACGACGGCATCGCCGCGGCCGAGTATCTGCTCGACCAGCGCGTGCGCCGGGTGCTGGTGCTGGTCGGCAACGACGACGGCCTGCGCCGCAGCGCGACCGCGTTCCGCGAACATCTCGCCAACCGCGGCGGCAGCGTGGTCGAAACCCTGAGCATCGCCGACAAGCCCGCCGACAGCGCCGCCGCGCTGCAGGCCGCGGCGCAGAAGGACGGCGGCGTCGACGCGGTCTTCATGGCGCTCAAGGGCCCGCAGGCGCGCACGCTGGCGGCGCAGTTGGCTGCCGCCGGGCTCGGCACCAAGCCGCGGGTGGCGACCGCGCAACTGCTGTCGGGCACTGGCAAGCCCGAGCAGGACAAGGCGCTGGATGGCATCGCCTTCCCGACCGAGACCTGGACCGTGCAGGGCGTGGCCGGGCTGCCGCCGGCGGACAGCACCGGCAAGAGTCTGAGCAGCGCGCGCGGCCCGGCGGCCAAGCTCTTCGCCTTCGGCTACGACGCCTGGCTGCTCACCGGTTATCTCGAACGTCTGGCGCTGGACGCCAACGGCAAGGTCGACGGCGCCACCGGCGTGCTGCGCATCGACGGTTTCGGCAACATCCAGCGCAGTCCGGCCTGGTCGACTTTCAGCGGCGGCCAGATCGTGGTGCTCGCGCGCAGTGGCGGCTGATCGCCGCGGCGAGGGCGCGCGGGCCCAAGGTGCTCAGATCGAGGCGCTGGCCCGCGCCCATCTCGAACGTCAGGGTCTGACCGCGGTCGCGGCCAACGCCCATGCACGC
>JBIJAD010000155.1:0-8886 GCA_044345955.1 Lysobacteraceae bacterium | reverse complement strand
CTGGCGCCGAGGCCGAGCGCGGTGAGGACGGGGTGGGTCATCGGGAAACTCCTGGGTGCTGACCGGCGGCCCGCGACGGGGCGGCCGGCGTCGTTCGAGAGGAAGAGATGCGCAACTGGCGGCCCCGACACGATTCGAACGTGCGACCTGTCCCTTAGGAGGGGACCGCTCTATCCAACTGAGCTACGGGGCCAAGCCCGGCGATTATCGCAGGCTTGCCCGGCCCCCGGCACCCCCGGAAGCCACCCCCGCCCGGTGCCATGCCCCCGTGGGTGCGGCCCCTTCTGGGACCAGCCCCTTGTGGGAGCGACGCCAGTCGCGACTGACTGCGGAAGGGCTTTTCGGAGGCCGTCGCGACTGGCGTCGCTCCCACAGGAAGCCTTCATGACCGCGTCGCCAAGCCCGACGAAGCGGCTCGCCTCATTGTGGGAGGGCCGGGAGGCCCGACGGATTGCGGAAAGACTGCCCGCAGCCTGTCGGGCCTCCCGGCCCTCCCACAAAAACAGATCGCCGATCTCCCGCCCCGGCGATCAATCCTCCCGCCGCTTCGTCAGGCCGGAGACGATCGCGACCAGCAGCAGGCTGGCGACCCAGCCGAACAGGGTCTGGAACCAGATGACGAGGCGGGTCAAGCGCTCGCTATCCATTCGGCCAAGTTCTTGGACCCAATCAGCCGTCGGCGTATTGATCATCGGCGCCCAGTCCCTCTCCTGTTGGAGGTCGACGAGTGGCAGCAGGATATCGAGTGAATATGCCAACGGACTGAATCCGGTGTATTCCTCCCGGAGCGAATTGCAGAGGTACCAGTTGCCTGGATGCCTCTCGTCGCCGGCGTGATCCATTGGCGCGAATCCTCCGGAAAGGTCGATGCCTATGCCGGATTTCTCAGAATCTTCTTTTTTGAATTGGTAATCGGGTGTTGTAGAACGTGAAAAGAATGCGCTGGGTCTGCATGGCGCATATGAATTGTTCTGAAATACGATTGGGTTCGTTGGTGCGAATACACTTCGTGGAGGTAGCGACATTTTCCAGTAGAAAGCGCCGCACAATAGCCAGATGGTCGCCAGGAGTGCGACAAGGCGCAGTGGGCGATGCCCGAATCCGGTTAGGCACCAGAAGATCCAATGAAGAATTCGCGCGATGCGTCTGTATGCCCATCTTCGGAGTGTCCACCAATACTCGGGAGACGTACCGATCAGCTCGGCATCCCTAAGCCTGATCTCAAATGCGATGGCGACTTGGCGAGCATCCTCAGGAAGCCCAACCCTCAGCAGGGTCTCTCGGAGTTGCCTCCAAGGTTGCGGACAAAATGTGGATCCTTTCCTGTAGTTGGGGTTGGGTGGCGCTTTCTTCAGGGATAGCCATGCGCTCATTATGTCCTTGATCCGCGACAATTCAGCTCGGGCCCAGATTCGGCACTTGGTGACTGCAGGTGTCTCGTCGGCATAATTGCCACTCATCCGATCCGGCTGCTGATCAAGCCACGCGATACGTGTTGCGGCGTCTTTAGGGGAGCCACCTGTGATGATGTCGTATGTGAACCCGTCGAGAATCAAGCCTTTTCCCCAAGATGCGGCGTCATCGATGAGTCTGCCAACGTGGGATGAGGCTAGTGACACCCGCTCTGCGGGCGGCTCAATTTTTCGAAAAATAAAAGCTCCACTCACATGCATGCCGTCGGCGATGAGAGAGCGTCCGTTGCCGGCATAAAATCGACCTCGAGTGCATTCGAGATTTCCGCCTATTCGAGCCCCGAGTAAGCGAACACTGCCGTGGGCTTCAAATCCGTCGCGAAGGAATATGCCGTCTTCTGTGACCAAGCCGTCACCATCTATTCCTGGCACGCGACAACCCGGCAGGAAAAGACCTCCATGAAGGTGCGTTTCGCACAGGCTCAGTCGATGAGAGAAATGACAGGATCGGCAGTCAAGAACGGCTCTTGTATGCATGTTCTCCAGGTCCAGAACATGATCGATCCACGCTCCGCTGAGTCTGACGCCATGGCCATGGACAGGTGCTCTTTCGTCTCCTCCTAGCAATAAAAAACGCAAAAAAACTGCCCGTACCGTATTCTCATTCGTCGCTTCCTCCGGCCGCTTGTCGCCAATCGCAGCCACTTCACCCCGCGCCGCCGCCTCCAGCAACTTCTGCTCCGCCGGCAACAACGGCTCGAAATCACTCAACGACCGTCCGAACGCCCGCGCAGGCGTCTGCGTTTTCTTCCGCGCCCTGCGACGCGCCGGTTTCTTTCCAGATTGATCCCCGGTCTCGCTCATCTCCATCCCCTGTTCCCTGATCGCGATGCGATCCCCGCTTCACTCTAGCCGCCTGCGAAGAGGTCGGAACAGTCCCCTGTCATATCCGACAGGGTGCTGTCTCCACATCGACACCCATTCCGTGCATCATCGCCCCCGGACCCGCGCGATGCGGGCCATCACTTCCACACGGACACGGAGCGGGCCATGACGGCGACGACGGGGCAGGGGGCGGGACAGGGAACGGGGCAGGGCAGCAGCGACGACGACAAGACGGTGCGGGAGGTGGTCGAGGCGGTGCGCGATACGCGGCCGAACATCCTGATGATTCTGGTGGATCAGTTGTATTACCCGAGCCATGGATACGGCGAGTCCGGGTTCGCGGACGGGATCAAACACATTCTGGACTTCCTCGGCGACATCGATCCCGAGCGCAATCCCTGGGCGCGGCATTTCCCGGGATTCTGCAAGCTGCGCGAGTACGCGACGGTGTTCACCGATCACACGATCGCCGAATCGGCCTGCATTCCGAGCCGGGCCAGCATCATGACCGGACAGTACGGGCCGCGCACCGGTGTGACCCAGACCGATGGTCTGTTCAAGAGCGGCGATGCGCAGAATTTCCCGTGGCTGCCTCCGAACGGCACGCCGACCGCGGGCGACTGGTTCCGCGCGCTGGGCTACAGCACGCACTATTTCGGCAAATGGCATGTGAGCGAGCCGCCGGAGCACACCCTGCAGCAGTACGGGTTCGGCGACTGGGAGCTGTCGTGGCCGGAGCCGCACGGGGCGTCGATCAACAATCTCGGCACCTATCGCGATTACCAGTTCGCCGATCTGGCCTGCAGTTTCCTGCGCGGGCGCGGGCTGGGCGTGCCCTACAACCGCGCGCTGTCGCAGCAGGGCATGGACACGCCGCTGGACACGCGTCAGCCGAACCCGCCGCCGTTCTTCGCGGTATGCTCGTTCACCAATCCGCACGACATCGCGACCTATCCGACCCTGCCGCGCGGGCTGCAGCCGTCGTATCCGCCGCCGCCGGAGGGCGAGATCGCGGTGGCCGATCCGCCGCCGAAGGCGGGACCGGGCGGTTCGGTGCCGATCCCGCCGCAGGGCACGATCAGCGTGGCGCCGACCGAGGGCACGTTCCGGGTGCCGCTGAATCCGACCGGTCTGCCGCAGCATTGCGCGACCGCCTCGCCGACCCAGAACGAAGACCTGCTGACCAACAACAAGCCGCGCGCGCAGTACGAGGCCTCGTACAAGGTCGCGCTGGGCCTGGCGGCCAAGACCGGTCTGGCGATCGGGCAGGGCATGGGCGGCGATCCGCAGACCGTGCTGCAGAACGCGGTGAAGGCGACCCTGGGCATCGCCATTCCGTTCCAGTTGCAGGACGATCCCGACGGCGCCGCCACCGGCTTCCTGCAGTACTACGCCTACATGATCTCGATGGTCGACCGGCACATCCTGCGCGTGCTGACGACGCTGGAGGAGAGTGGGCTGCGCGAGAACACCATCGTGGTGTTCGCCTCCGATCACGGCGAATACGGCGCGGCGCACGGCATGCAGATCGAGAAATGGCACGGCGCGTATCAGGAAGCGGTGCACGTGCCGTTCCTGATCGCCCATCACCGCTTCAACGACGACCGTCACCGGGCGAAAGCGGTGCATGCGCAGACCAGCCATATCGACATCCTGCCCACGCTGCTGCGGCTGGCCCACGCGACCGATGCGCATCTCGACCGCGCGCGTCGCGAGTTGTCCAAGACCCACGCCGCGGGGCCGCTGCCGGGCGCCGATCTGGTGCCGCTGCTGCGTCACGGCGATGGCCCGGTGATCGGTCCGGACGGACGTGAACGCAAGGGCGTACTGTTCGTCACCGACGACATGATCAGCGAGCCGCTGCCGCGCGACGACGACCCGCACAACATCGCGTCGTGGGAACAGTTCGCGGTATACGCGGCGACGCTCGACCTGCTGCGCACGCCGCCGGTGGAAGGCGGGCCATCGCATCCGTATGTGCCCGAGTTGGCGCCGGGCGCGATCGCGCAGCCCGCGCACGTGCGTGCGCTGCGCTCGGGGCCGTGGAAACTGGTGCGCTTCTGCGACCCGTGGAGCGAGCGGCCGGTGCCGGATCAGTGGGAGCTGTACAACCTCCACCACGATCCGACCGAATACACCAATCTGCTGGTGTTCGACGGCGCGTTCCCGACGCCGATCGCACAGCCGCCGGCCTGGACGAATACGGACGAGATTCTTGCTGTCGCTGCCGAATTGCGCGCCGAACTGCAGCGGCAGGAGGCCGCGCTGCTGTCGCCGTACCCGTCGGCGCATCCGAGCGCGGGGGCGGTGTCGCACTGAGTTCGGCAGGATCCGCGTCGCGAATGCGCAAAAAAAGACGGGGCCCGAAGGCCCCGTCCGCTCGATCGACGCTTCATCGTTGGCGTCGCATCGCAATCGCCGCACTGCGGTTGCTTACTCCGGGCGCACGTCGACCCGCACGCGGATGCGGTCGCCGGGGTGGTAGGTGGTACGGGTGATGTACTGGCGGCCTGCGTATTCGTAGGTCACGTCGTAGGCGGTGACGTTGTCGGCGCCGGTCGGGTAACGGGCGTAGTCGCCTTCGCGGACCGGGTCGCAGACGGTGACCCGTGCGCGGCGCGGTGGCTGCTTGTTGCGTTGCGAGGTCTCGTAGATTTCGCGGCCGGCCATGCCGCCGACCATCGAGCCGACCGCCGCGGTGGCGTAGCGGGCGGAACCGCCGCCGACCTTGCTGCCGAGTGCGGCGCCGACCAGACCGCCGATCACCGTGGCGACATTGCGGCCGGTCTCGGTGCCGTACTGGCCGCCTTCGCCGCGATAGCGCCCGTCGTAGTAGCGGTCGTCGCGGTAGCGGTCATCCCGATAGCGGTCGTCCCGATAGCGATCGTCGTAGCGGCGGTCGGCATAACGGTCGTCGCGATAACGGTCGTCGTAGTAGCGGTCGTCGTCGCGATCGGCGTAGTACCCGTCTTCGCTGTAGCACTCGTCGGATTGGACGCGGACCGGGCGGGTGCCGGTGGTGAGCACCGGATCGACGCGCAGCACCCGGGCGTAATCGAAGTAGGCGCCTTCGGCCTGGGTCAGACGGTCAGCGCCGTAGCGGTCGGCGGGGCTGGAATAACCGGCGTTCTGGGCGGAAGCGGTCCCGCCGGCGGCGATGAGCGCGACGGCGAGAATCGAGGCGGCGATGCGTTGCATGGTGGACTCCGGACGCCGGGATGGCGCGACGCGCAGACTGGGGACGCGCGGGTAACGGCATGCTGAATTCGCCCCGGAGGAGCGTTCAGGAAACGGCCGCGTTCATCTGGCCCTCAGCCCCTGACGCCGAGCCGGGACGCGGCGTCTGGATGCCGCGCGCGAAACATGCGGCGGCTGGCCGGCATGTCGGAATTTTCCGACACCGCGACGGGCAGTTCGCCGATGGTCCGGCCGCGACCCGCGGCGCAGGCTGGGGCTCCTTGTTCCGGAGTCGTCCATGCATCGCCTGTTCTCCGCTTTCGCGCTGCTCGCCGGCGTCGCCCTGTGCCTGTCGCTGCCGGCGCCGCCGTCGTGGTGGACGACGGCCTGTCTGGTCGCGGCGGTGCCGCTGCTGTGGAGCGCAGGCCCGCATGCGCGGCGCGCGGCCTGGCTGTGTCTGGGCTTCGCGCTGTGTGGGGGGCATGCCGGGTTGACGCTGCATCGGCAACTGCCGCCGGCGATGGAGCACGACCAGTTCCCGTTGACCGGCACGGTGGTCGAATTGCCGCAGCACGAGGCGCGACGCACGCGTTTCGTGCTGCGGGTGGACGATGCGGCGTCGCAGCCGGCGCCGCTGCGCGGCCGGCGGCTGCGGCTGGCGTGGTACGACGATTTCGATGCCGAGGCGCGCGATGCGCCGCCCGCCGACGCGCCGCGATTGCGCCTGGCCGCGGGCGCGCGCTGGACCCTGACCGCCAAGCTGCGCGCGCCGCGCGGGCTGCGCAATCCCGGCGGCGTCGACGGCGAAAAACATGCGCTGGTCGAGCGGATCGTTGCCACCGGCTACGTGCGTGCGCCCGAAACCGCGCAAATGCTGGCGCCCCCGCGGGGGCTGGCGGCCTGGCGCGAGGCGATGTCGGCGCGGATCGCGGACGCGGTGCCGCGGCCGGAGGCGCGCTTCGTGCGCGCGCTCGCGCTCGGCGACACCCGCGCGCTCGACGATGCCGACTGGGCGACGCTGCGCGCGACCGGGCTGACCCATCTGATCGCGATCTCCGGCTTCCATGTCGGCCTGGTCGCCGGTGCGTTCGCGCTGGCGGTTCGGGCGCTGTGGTGGCTGTGTCCCTGGCTGGGGCGGCGGTTGCCGCGGCCGCAGGCGGCGTTGCTGGCGGCGGCGGGTGGTGCGGCGCTGTACGCGGCGCTGGCCGGGTTCGCGCTGCCGACCGTGCGCACGTTGCTGATGATCGCGGCGATCGCGCTCGCGCGGTTGGCGCGGCGCGCCACCGGCGCCGCCGATGCGTTGGCGCTGGCGCTGATCGCGGTGCTGCTGTGCGACCCGCTGTCGGCCCTGACCGCAGGGTTCTGGCTCAGCTTCGCCGGGGTCGCCTGGCTGCTCTGGTGTCTGCCCGGCGCCGGCACCCATCCACTGCGCGACTTTCTGTCCGCGCAGGGGGTGGCGACAATCGGTCTGCTGCCCCCGGCGGCGGTGATGTTCGGCCAGGTCTCGCTGGCCGGCCCGCTGGCGAATCTGCTGGCGATCCCGTGGTGGAGTCTGGCGGTGGTGCCGCTGTCGCTGCTCGGGCTGGCGGCCGAGAGCGTCTGGCCGGGCGCCGGCGGGCCGCTGTGGCGGCTGGCGGCGTGGGTGTTCGCCCCGAGTTGGGATCTGTTCGCGGCGATGGCCGCCAGTCAGTTGGCGCTGTACTGGCTGCCCGAACCGGCGTGGTACGCGCTGCCGCTGGCGTCGCTCGCGGCGATCTGGTGGCTGCTGCCGCGCGGCGTGCCCGGCAAGCCGCTGGCCATCCTGCTGTGGCTGCCGCTGCTGTGGCCGGACGCGCGGCCGCCGCGGCCCGGCGAAGCGGAGCTGGTGATGTTCGATGTCGGCCAGGGGCTGTCGGTGCTGGTGCGCACCCATCGCCACGCGCTGCTGTTCGACGCCGGGCCGGCGATTCCCGAAGGTTTCGATGCCGGCGAGCGCGCGGTGCTGCCGGGGCTGCGCGCACTCGGCGTGCGCAGGCTGGATGCGGTGGTGCTCAGCCATGCCGACAACGATCACGCCGGCGGCTACGAAGCGATCGCGTCGGTCTTTCCGCCCGGTCGCCACTACGCACCGGAGGACAGTGGTCTGGATGCGCGCATCTCCGGGCTGCGCCATTGCCGCGCCGGTACCGCCTGGACTTGGGACGGGGTGCGTTTCCGGTTCCTGCATCCGCCGCCGCATTTCCCGTATCTGCGCAACGAATCGAGCTGCGTGCTGCGGATCGAGACCGCGCACGGGGCGCTGCTGCTCACCGGCGACATCGGCGAGGTGATCGAACGCGACCTGCTGCGGCGCGAGCCGGCCGCGCTGCGGGCGGAGGTGGTGCTGGTCGCGCATCACGGCAGCGAAAGTTCTTCCGACCCCCGTTTCGTCGCCGCCACGGGGGCGCGGATCGCGCCGATCTCGGCCGGCTACGGCAACCGCTTCCGCCACCCGCGTCCGGAGATCGTTTCGCTCTGGCGCCGTCACGGCGCGCAGGTTCCGAACACCGCCGAGGCCGGGGCGCTGCGGATCCGGGTCGGCGCCGACGGCATCGCGATGCGCGGCGAACGCGCGCGCCGGCCCCGGCTGTGGGACGCGGTCGGCAGGCAGGCCCGGGCCCGTGGGCTATGCTATGTGCCTGAATCGACAAAGAAGGCCGCAGGGCCGGAGGACGCGACGTGCTGGAACTGGTGATGGCGGGCGGCTGGCCGATGATCCCGCTGCTGCTGCTGACCGTGGTGGCGCTGGCGATCATCCTCGAACGCTTCTGGACCCTCCGCCGCAAGACCGTCCTGCCCGTCGGGCTGGGCGAGGAAGTCCGGGCCTGGGCGGCGCGCGGCAATCTCGATCCGACCCACATCGATTCCCTGCGCCGGACCTCGCCGCTGGGCGCGCTGCTGGCCGCGGCGCTGGACGTGCGCCATCGTCCGCGCGATCAGATCCGCGAACGGATCGAGGATGTGGGCCGCCATCTGGTGCACCGGATGGAGAAGTTCCTCAATACCCTCGGCAGCATCGCCGCCGCCGGGCCGCTGCTCGGGCTGTTCGGCACCGTCGTCGGCATGATCCAGATGTTCCTCGGCATCCTCGACAGCGGCGTGGGCGACGTCAACGAACTCGCCGGGGGCATCGGCAAGGCCCTGGTCTGCACCGCCGCCGGCATGATCGTGGCGATCCCGGCGCTGTTCTTCCACCGCTATTTCCGCGGCCGCATCGCCGGCTACATCGTCGAGATGGAGCACGAGGCGATCCAGTTGCTGGACACCCTCGACACCCCGCGCGCGGCCGCGCCGGTCGCCGCCGGCGGCCGCGGCATCGTGCCGCCGGTGAGCGGGAGCTGAGATGAGGATCCGCGACTTCCGCGCAGACGACGAGCCCGAGATCAATCTCGTC
>JBIJAD010000477.1:0-2538 GCA_044345955.1 Lysobacteraceae bacterium | reverse complement strand
CCCCGTCTGAACGATGTGCATTGAGGCGCGTCGACGGCAAGGCGGTCAGTCGAGTCTAGATTCGGCCTGGCCATGCTCAGAACGTCTCGTAATGTTTCTGCACGGCGGCACTCCATTTGAGAAATACATGCTCGAGCTCGTCACGTTTTGCGGGCGTTGGACGTGCGGGCGGCATGTCGTGCACGAAAACCTCCGTCGTACCAACGTCAAAAACACCGCCATACACATTCGGTTCGCGAAAAATCAGCAGCGGCAGGCGAAGTCCGAACAGTATTCCTGCTTCCAGTTGGTTCCAAGGAGTTGGCAACTGAACGGGGTGGTTAGGATCGATAGCTTCTTCCTTCCGAGTCCCCTGCTTCCAGACCCCTTGGGTGACGCGCAGTTGCTCGAAACCTAGAATGATTCCTCCGTGACAATGTTTGGCGATCACCAATACCTCCCTAAGCGGGAAATCCTTAGGATAGTCGGTGCGGCCGAGTGCTCTGGCTTCCATCTTGTATCGATCGAGCAGATTGATCACTACCTTTCGTGCAGCGGACTGGGCAGAGTTCAACGTAGTTGGACTGGAAACGAAAACAGGTATCTTCATTATGGTCACCTCCCTGTAGTCAGTGAGGTCGTTCCGACCTTCCACAGCGTTTGATTTCGAACATCGTATCCAGCAGCAGATTTTGACGCGACCCTTCGCTGCCGGTTCAGCCGACGACAGCTACTCCGCGCGCCCGCCGAACTCGCCGGTGACGGTGTTGACCCACACCTTCTCGCCGTTGGCGATGTACTCCGGCACCTGGATCTCGATGCCGGTGTTGAGCTTCGCAGGCTTCGGACGCTTGGTCGCGGTGCCGCCCTTGAGTTCCGGCGGGGTGTCGATCACCTCCAGCACCACGCTCTGCGGCAACTGCAGGCCGACCGGGGCGTCGTCGATGATCTGCACGTAGCAGCCGGTCAGGCCGTCGGTGATGTAGCCTGCGGCGTCGCCGACCACGTCGGCGTCCAGCATGTACGGGGTGTAGTCCTCGTCGTCCATGAACACGAACGCGTCGCCGTCCTTGTAGGAGAACGTCGCCTGACGACGCGCCAGATCGACTTCCTTCAGATCGTCCTCGGCGCTCACGCTGATGTCCAGCTTGGTGCCGCCGGGCACGCTGTACATGGTGAAGCGATACTTGACGTTGCCGCCGCGGCCCTGCGGCGAGCTGCGTTCGATGTCGCGGATCTGGTACGCGCCGCCGTTGTATTCGACGACGTTGCCTTTCTTGATGTCGTAAGCCTTCATGCGTGGGGTCCGTGAGGGGGTGTCTTGCGGGTCGTGTTCAGGCGTCGCGGCCGGCGGTGGTGGCGCGATACAGGCGTTCGTTGATCCACCAGGTCATCGCGCCCCAGAACAGGCCGCCGACGGCGCACAGCGCGGCGCCAAGGCCCAGCAGCATCGGCAGCCGCGGATGATCGGTGCCGAGCGTCGCCACGGTCATGATCGCGATCACCGCGAACATCAGGCCGCCCCAGGTGAGCAGTCCACGCAACAGCAGGAAGCGCGCGAAGCCCTGGGCGCGGATCGCGGGCCAGCGCTGCAGGATCCACTGCTGCGTGCGTCGGGTGCGCTCGTGGCTCATCGCCGTGTCCCGGTCACTTCGGCGCCAGCCGGGTGGCGCCGTCGAGGCGGATGGTTTCGCCGTTCAGATACGTGTTGCCGAGGATGTAGGCGACCAGATCGGCGAATTCCTCCGGCCGGCCCAGGCGCGAGGGGAACGGGATCGAGGCCGAGAGCGACTGCTGCACGCTTTCGGGCATGCCGTCGACCATCGGGGTCCAGAAGATGCCCGGGGCGACGGTCATCACGCGGATGCCGAAACGCGCCAGTTCGCGCGCCATCGGCAGGGTCATGCCGACCACGCCGCCTTTCGATGCGGAATATGCGGCCTGGCCGATCTGGCCCTCGTACGCGGCGACCGACGCGGTGTTGACGATGATGCCGCGTTCGCCGTCTGCGCCGGGATCGTTGTGCTGCATCAGCGCGGCCGCGGCCTTGGCGACGTTGAAGCTGCCGACCAGATTCACCATCACCGTGGCCTGGAACTGCGACAGCGGCATCGGGCCGTCCTTGCCGAGCACGCGACCGGCACCGAGGATGCCGGCGCAGTTGATCGCGGCGTTGAGCCCGCCGAGAAATTCGCGGGCGGCGGCGACGTTGGCGGCGACCCCGGCCTCGTCGGTGACGTCGGTGCGGAAGTAGCGCGCGCCATCGCCGAGTCCGGCGACCGCAGCCGCGCCCTTGTCGTCGTTGACGTCGAACAGCGCGACGCGGCCGCCGTGGGCGATGAGGTGCCTGGCCACGGCGAAGCCGAGGCCGGAGACGCCGCCGGTGACGATGGCGCGGACGCTGGACAACTGCATGGGGAGATTCCTGTCACGAAAGGCGCAATTTTAGCGCAGGCGGCCGCCCCGGAGCCCGTGTGCGTGGCTTCGCGGCGGGCGCTGCGTGCTATAACGACCGTTGCGAGGCCTTGGGGGAGGCTCGCAGCGCGCCGTCGGGGGCCG
>JBIJAD010000474.1:0-2564 GCA_044345955.1 Lysobacteraceae bacterium | reverse complement strand
CCTAAAAGATGAACTTGCGAAAGACGATTTGCCAGGAAAATCAAAAATTAGAGAAGGCCTTTCGATTATTGCGGATCTATTGCAGATTGCGACCACAATTTATGCATTAACTTCACCCGTGCGCCAGATGATCGAGAATCTCACATCAAAGTCGTGACTCATGGCACCGCACTTTATCGCCGAAACTCTAAGAATAACCGGAACTACACCATGACTCGCTCCGCACTCTCGCTCCGTTCTGCCCTAGCCGCAATCGTGCCAGCCATTGCCTTGTTGATCTTTGCGGCTGGCATCTCTGCACAGGAACCCGCTCCGGCTCCCGCAACCGCGCCCGACCCCGACAAGCCCTTCGCGCAGCAGATGGCCGACATGATGGCGGCCGAGTGCAAGCAGGACAATGCGACCAAGATGCCGGCCTCGATCCGCGAGGACGCGGGCGAGAACGCCAGCCCGGCGCTGATCGCGGAGATGGTCGCGGTCGGCGAACAGGGCATCTGCGGCTGTTTCATCGAAGCGATCCGCAACGAACCCGACGACCGTCTGCGGACCAACGGGATCGATCACATGGAACCGGTGTTCAAGGGCTGCATCGCCAACGCGATGCGGCCGCGGATGGAGAAGATCTGCACCGAAGCGCAGCGCAGCGGCACCGACGGCAGCGCGCCGGACTGCGCCTGCCTCGCCGATGCGGTCGCGAAGATGGACGACGCCACCTTGGGCGAAGGCGCCAACGACCTGTTCGATCTGCTCAATTCGACCCGCGCGATTCCCGACACCGCGGCCGCGCTCGGCGATGCCGCGCGCAGTTGCGTCGCGAAACGCTGATCGCCGCCGCGCATGCTGCGTCCGCTGTCCGCCGCTGCCGTGCCGTGCGCGCTGCTGCTCGCCGCCTGCCGCCCCTCGCCGGAGGCCGATCGCGCTGCAGCCGCACCGGCGCCCGCCCCGCCCGTGACGACGGCGCCCGCGAGGACCAGCACGGTCGCAACCGAGGCCACGGGCGTCGGGGTGGACGACACCGCCCTGCGCGCGCTGCTGGCCTACGAGTACGGCGAAGCGGTCGATCTGGCTGCGTGGTGGCCGGCAGACCCCGACAACGTCGAACCCGAGCGCGCCGGCATCCCGCAGCAGCGGCGGATCTGCGCCGACAGCGGCGCCGGCGATCCGCGCTGGATCGCGATCTGCACCCGCTACGGCGGCGACGAGGCGATCGGCGCGCCGGCCGACGTCGATCTGCTGCGCGTGCGCAACCGCGGCGGGAACGGCGAGCCGGGCCTGTGGATCGATCTGCAATCGACCGGCGTCGACAGCGGCGCCGACGGCGAACCCGGCGCGATCGACTGGCTGGCGATCGGTCCCGGGCGCCACGCCTTCGCGGTACATGCGCGTCGCCACGGGCTCGGACGCGAACGTGCGGAACAGGTGACGCTGTACACGCCGGTCGATGGTCGCTTCGAACCGGCGCTCACCCTCGGCACGCGTCGCGACAACCTCGCGGGCTGCGATCCGCAGGCCGGCGACTGCGAAGTCGTCGAATGCCGACTGCGCTTCGGCACCGATGCCGACGCCGCCGGTTTTCATCCGCTGCAACTGCAGATACGCGCGCAGCGCGGCGACCGCATCGTCGAGCGCACGCTGCCGATCCCGCGCGTCGGCGAACGCTACGCGCCCCCGGAAGCGCTGCGCCGCGACGGCTGCGAACCCGGCTGACTCCCCTCCATCCGCAAGGCACGAGAACATCGGCATGAAGATCCTGGTCATCGGCAGCGGCGGTCGCGAACACGCCCTCGCCTGGAAGCTCGCACAGTCGACGCGCGTCGACGAAGTGCTGGTCGCCCCCGGCAACGCCGGCACCGCGCGCGAGGGCAAATGCCGCAATGTCGCGGTGGACCTCAAGGACATCGACGCGCTGCTGCAACTGGCGCGACGCGAACAGATCGCGGTGACCGTGGTCGGCCCGGAAGGCCCGCTGGTCGCCGGCGTGGTCGATCGCTTCCGCGCCCAGGGGCTGCGCATCTTCGGCCCGACCGCGGCCGCGGCGCAGTTGGAAGGCAGCAAGGCCTTCGCCAAGGAATTCCTCGCCCGCCACGGCATTCCCACCGCGCATTACGCGGTGCATACCGACCTCGACGCGGCGCTGGCCCACGTCAGGGACAAGGGCGCGCCGATCGTGATCAAGGCCGACGGTCTGGCCGCGGGCAAGGGCGTGATCGTCGCCATGACCCTCGACGAGGCCGAGGCCGCGGTGCGCGACATGCTCTCGGGCAACGCCTTCGGCGCCGCCGGCGCGCGGGTGGTGATCGAGGAATTCCTCGACGGCGCGGAGGCGAGCTACATCTCGATGGTGGACGGCAGGACCGCGCTGCCGATGGCCACCTCGCAGGACCACAAGCGCGTGGGCGACGGCGACACCGGCCCCAACACCGGCGGCATGGGCGCGTATTCGCCGGCACCGGTGGTCACGCCAGAGGTGCATGCGCGGATCATGCGCGAAGTGGTGGCACCGACGGTGCGCGGGATGGCCGCGGACGGGCTGCCGTTCACCGGATTTCTCTATGCCGGGCTGA
>JBIJAD010000475.1:0-2564 GCA_044345955.1 Lysobacteraceae bacterium | reverse complement strand
TCAATCCGGTGAACGGCGCCGGCGTGTATCTGCCTTCGACCCCGGCGTTCGGCGACATCGCGCTGGCCGGCCTGCACATCTGGAAGGCGAATGCGACGATCGTGGACGGGCTGCGCGCGAACGGCCGGCTGCTCGCGCATTTCACGCTCGAGCACAGCTATCCGCACTGCTGGCGACACAAGTCTCCGGTGGCGTTCCGCGCCACGCCGCAGTGGTTCATCTCGATGGAACAGGCGAACCTGCGCGCCGACGCGCTGGATGCGATCAAGCAGGTCGAATGGTTCCCCGATTGGGGCCAGGCGCGGATCACCGGCATGATCGAGAACCGCCCGGACTGGACCATCTCGCGCCAGCGCACCTGGGGCGTGCCGATCGCGCTGTTCGTTCACCGCGAAACCGGCGAGCCGCATCCGAATTCCGCCGCATTGATGCGACAGGTCGCCGAGCGCGTCGAACGCGAGGGCGCCGACGCCTGGTATGCGCTCGACGCCGCCGAACTGATCGGCGAGCAGGCGAAGGACTACGACAAGGTCCGCGATATCCTCGATGTCTGGTTCGATTCCGGCGTCAGCCATGACTGCGTGCTCGCGCAGCGGCCGGAGGACGGGCTGCGCAAGCCGGCCGACATGTATCTGGAAGGTTCCGACCAGCATCGCGGCTGGTTCCACAGCGCGCTGTTGACAGGCATCGCGATGGACGGTCATGCACCGTATCGTCAGGTGCTGACCCACGGCTTCACGGTGGACGAGCAGGGCAAGAAGATGTCGAAATCGCTCGGCAACGTGGTCGAGCCGCAGAAGGTCATCGACCAGATGGGCGCGGACGTACTGCGCCTGTGGGTCGCCGCGGCCGATTACCGCAACGAGATGTCGGTCTCCGACACCATCCTCAAGCGCAACGCCGACGTCTACCGTCGCATCCGCAACACCGCGCGCTTCCTGCTCGGCAATCTCCACGGCTTCGACCCGGCGACGCATCTGCTGCCGCTGGAGGAGATGCTCGCGCTGGACCGCTGGGCGGTGCACCGCGCCGACGCGCTGCAGCGCGAGATCGCCGCCGCCTATCGCCGTTACGACTTCCCGGAAGTGGTGCAGGCGGTGATCAATTTCTGCAGCGTCGATCTCGGCGCGCTGTATCTGGACGTCACCAAGGACCGCCTCTACACGATGCGCGAGGATTCGCGCGGCCGACGCAGCGCGCAGAGCGCGATGTACCGGATCGCGGAGGCCTTCGCGCGATGGATCGCGCCGATCCTCAGCTTCACCGCCGACGAGCTGTGGCGTCATCTGCCGGCGCAGACCGACACCGGCCCGCGTCTCGGCCACGTGCTGTTCGCGACCTGGTACGAAGGTCTTGCGCCGCTGCCGGCGGAGGCGCCGCTGAACTCGGAGCGATTCGCGCGCCTGTTGGCCCTGCGCGAGCAGGTGGCGAAGGTGCTGGAGCCGATGCGCGCCAGCGGCGAGATCGGCGCGGCGCTGGATGCCGAGATCGCGATCGCCTGCAGCGCCGAGGACTACGCCTGGCTGGTGCCGCTGGCGGAGGAACTGCGCTTCCTGTTCATCACCGGCGACGTGCGCGTGACCCGCGGCGAGCCGGCGGTGAGCGCGAGCGTCAGCGCCAAGCCGAAGTGCATTCGCTGCTGGCATCACCGCGAGGATGTCGGCCACCATCGCGATCACCCCGAAATCTGCGGCCGATGCGTGAGCAACGTCGAAGGTCCGGGCGAAGACCGGAGGTGGTTCTGATGGCGACGCGTCCCAAACCCGACGCCCTGATCTGGCTGATCCTCTCGGCTGTGGTGATCGGCCTCGACCAGTGGAGCAAGCTCTGGGTGCTCGACAGCCTGCCCGAGCACCAGCCGGTGGTCGTGATCGAAGGCTTCTGGAACTGGTATCGCAGCTACAACACCGGCGCCGCGTTCAGCTTCCTGGCCGGCACCGGTTGGGGCAAATACGTATTCAGCGTGCTCGCCGTGGTCATCAGCGGGATCCTGATCGTCTGGCTGGCGCGCACCGCTCGCGGCGACTGGCGCAACGCCCTGCCGTTCTCGCTGGTGATCGGCGGCGCCCTCGGCAACCTGCTGGACCGGCTGCAGCACGGGCATGTGGTCGATTTCATCCAGTGGCACTGGAAACACCTGTACTACTGGCCTTCATTCAATGTCGCCGACTCGGCGATCGTCGCCGGCGCGATCGGCCTGATCGCGTTCGGGGTGTTCGGCGACCACGGCAAGAAAGCCGCGGAAGGAGGATAATCCGGCCATGGAAATCATTCTCGCCAATCCCCGCGGTTTCTGCGCCGGCGTCGACCGCGCGATCGAGATCGTCAAGCGCGCGATCGAACTGCTGGGCGCGCCGATCTACGTCCGTCACGAGGTCGTCCACAACCGGTTCGTGGTCGAAGACCTGCGTCAACGCGGTGCTGTCTTCGTCGAGGAACTGGACGAAGTGCCCGACGGCGCCACCGTGATCTTCAGCGCCCACGGCGTCTCGCAGGCGGTGCGCGCCGAGGCCGACCGCCGCGGGCTCAAGGTCTTCGACGCGACCTGCCCGCTGGTGACCAAG
>JBIJAD010000473.1:0-2584 GCA_044345955.1 Lysobacteraceae bacterium | reverse complement strand
CGAGGTCGGCCATCATCTGAAGCAGGAACTGCAGGACCGTCTGGCCGATGCCGGCGTCGAAGTGCTGGACGCACGCATCAGCCACCTCGCCTACGCGCCGGAGATCGCCCAGGCGATGCTGCAGCGGCAGCAGGCCAACGCGATCATCGCCGCGCGCACCCGGATCGTCCACGGCGCGGTCGGCATGGTCGAAATGGCCCTCGACGAACTGCAGAAGAAAGGTACCGTGCAACTCGACGAGGAGCGCAAGGCGCAGATGGTCAGCAATCTGCTGGTCGTGCTGTGCGGCGAACGCGCGACCCAGCCGATCGTGAATACGGGTTCGCTGTACTGATCCGCGCCCCGATCCGCACCCTCCCCCGCACCGCCCTCACGCAGACGATTCCGCCATGTCCGAGAAGAAGGCCTATCCGCTGCGCATCAACGCCGAGATCCTGGCGGCGACGCAGCGCTGGGCGGACGACGAGCTGCGCAGCCTCAACGCCCAGATCGAATACGTGCTGCGCGATGCCCTGCGCAGGGCCGGACGGCTGAAACCGCATGACGAGGCCGCACCGGAATCCACGCCCTCCGACGGAGACACTCCATGACGCATTCCTCCCGCATCCGCGCGCGCGACGCCCTGCTCGCGACCCTCCTGCTGCTGCCCGCGGCACTGCCGCCGGCGTTCGCGCAGCAGACGGCGCAGGACAACACGGCGCAGACGCAACCGGGCACGGAAACGCCGTCCGTATCCGAGTCCGACTCAGATGCGGTGCCGATGGCGCTGGCGGTGCTCGACGAGATGGACGCCGGCCGTTTCGATGCGGTGCACGCGCGTTTCGACGAGCGCATGTCTGCGGCGCTGGGCGTCGATCAACTCAAGCAGGTCTGGGTCTCGCTGCCGGCGCAGCTCGGCGCGGCCAAGGGACGCGGCGAACCGCGCAGCACCACCCGCGACGGCACCCGCATCGTCACCGTGCCGCTGATGTTCGAGAACGCGACCTTGAACGCCAGCCTGTCGTTCGAGCCCGACGGCCGCATCTCCGGTTTTCTGCTGCGTCCGGCCGCAGCACCCGCCGCCGCGGCCATCCCCGCACCGCCGGTGCCGGAAGGCGCGAACTACCGCGAGATCGAACTGCGGGTCGGCGACGGCGACACCGCGCTGCCGGCCACGCTCGCCTTGCCCGCCGGCGACGGCCCGTTCCCCGCGGTGGTACTGGTGCACGGCTCCGGGCCGCACGATCGCGACCAGACCATCGGTCCGAACAAGCCCTTCCTCGACATCGCCCGCGGCCTCGCCGAACGCGGCATCGCCGTGCTGCGCTACGAGAAGCGCAGCAAGGCGCGGCCGCAGGATTACGCCGGCGGCGTCACCATCGACAACGAGACCACCGACGATGCCTTGCTCGCGGTCGCCGCGCTGCGCGCGCAGCCGGAGGTCGACCCGAAGCGCGTGTTCGTGTTCGGCCACAGCCAGGGCGGGATGATGGCGCCGCGGATCGGCGCGCGCGATCCGCAGATCGCCGGGCTGATCCTGCTGGCGGCGCCGGCGCGTCCGCTGCTGGACCTGGTGATCGAACAGAACCGCCGGCTCGCGATCCTCAACGACGGCAAGCTGAGCGACCAGGAAAACACCGCGATCCAGCGCCTGGCCTCCAGCGTCGAAGCCTTCCGCAGCGGGCGCGAGCTGACCCCGGCGCAACTGCCGCTGGGCATGCCGGCAGACTATTGGCGCAGCGTCGAGGCGGTCGATCCGGTCGCCGAAGCGGCGAAGATCGCGCAGCCGATGCTGATCCTGCAGGGCGCACGCGACATCCAGGTGGTGGACGCCGACTGGCAGCGCTGGAAGGGCGCCTACCACGGCGATCCGCGGGTCGCGTTCAAGCTGTACGAGACCCTGACTCACCTCGCGATCCCCGGCGAAGGCAAGCCGGAGGACTATCAGCAGCCCGGACACGTCGCGCCCGAACTCGTCGCCGATGTCGCCGCATGGATCGGCGCGCAGCGGCCGGCCGGAGGCAAGTGAGATGCGCCGCGATTTCGCGATCCCGCCGCCGGACCTGCGACTGCTCATGATCGCACCGGCGCTGGGTCTCGTGGCCGGCATGGCCGGCATCGGGATCGCGGCGCGCGAGGAACCTCTGGTATGGCTGACCCTGATTCCCGTGGCGCTCGCGATCGCGTTGCTGAGCTGGTCGGTGCGCCGGCGTCACGTGATTCTCGAAGACGGCCGGCTGCGCATCGCCGGCGGGCTCAACAGCACCACGGTCGCGGTGGATCAGCTCGATCTGGACGCCGCGCGGGTCGTCGATCTGCGCGAGGCCGGCGCACTCGCTCCGTCGTGGAAAACATTCGGCACCTCGATGCCCGGCTTCCGCGCCGGCCATTTCCGGCTGCGCAACCGCGGCCGCGCCTTCGTGCTGCTGACCGACACGCGCCGCGTGCTGGCGCTGTCCGAACGCTCGGGCCGTACCCTGCTGCTGAGTCTGGAACGCCCGCAGGCCCTGTTGGACGCGCTGCGCGACGTGGCGGAGCGCGGGCGCCGGCGCTGAGGCGACGCCGAAGAAGTCGGTGTCGCCGCGGCCCAGGGATGTGCCGCCCG
>JBIJAD010000307.1:0-4970 GCA_044345955.1 Lysobacteraceae bacterium | reverse complement strand
GTGCACGATGTCGCCGCGACCGTGGATGCCTTGAAAGTGTGGAACGCGGTGGCCGCGGTGCCGGTGCCGAAGCCCAAAGCCGCGGCGCCCGCGATTCGCTGGCCGGACGACGTTTGAGCGAAGCGATCAGGCGGTCTTGTTCAGCGCCCACAACAGGGCGCGTCGCAGCGACCGGCGCAGGCCATCGCGTTCGCCCGGCCCGGCGAGTGCGGGATAGCGATACACCAGATGCGGATAGGCCTGTTCCGCGGTGAGATCGAGTTCGCGCACCAGCAGTTCCTGCACCGCATCGAATGCGCCGAGGCACGAACCATGCAGCGGATCGTCCAGGAGAATGTGACTGGCCGGCCGCATGTGCGGCCCGCAGGCGTGGATCACGTAACGGATCGGTTCGTAGATGTCGCAGTCGATATGCAGCATTCCCGGCCGCACGCCGTCCGCCAGAATGCCCGGGAGCGTCTCGTCGAATCGGCCTTGCACCAGTTCGAGGTGATCCTCCAGCCCGTGCTCGTGCCTGAACTCGCGCAGTCCGGGCAGGTCGGCGTCGGCGAAGTCGCCTTCGCCGTGCAGGTCGCGGAGCGCATCCGTGGCGGGCATGCCCTGGAAAGTGTCGAATGCGTAGACCCGTCCGCTGCGTCCGAGAGCCGCCTGGACCGAAGCGAGGAACACCGCGGAGCCGCCGCGGAAACTGCCGAACTCGAAGATGGGCGCGTCCGACGGCACTGCGTACCGGAGCACGAGGTAGAGGTTGGCCAGTTTGTGGTCCGTGAGCAGCGACCCGCGTACGCGCGCGCGATCGAGCGCCTCCATGAACACCGGATCGGCGGTCAGCGTCGATTCGAACAAGCGGCAGAACTCGAGCCACCACCCGCGAAGCTGGCCGGCCCGGATGTCCCGGCCCTGTGCGACCTGCAGCGGGTATGCCGCCGGATCGAACAGGGGGCTGCGCGCCATCTCGTCGGTCATTCGGTGCTCTCGTCGCTTTTCGGGGCCGCAAATGCTAACAGACGCGGATCGATGATCCGGAACCACAGCGGCGGGCAGAGCGCGAGCAGGAACATGGTGGCGTAGCCGCCGGGCAGTTGCGGGCTGTCGGTGTGGTGCAGCAGGGCCTGATAACGCCGGCGCGCGGTTTCGTGATGGTCGGAGTGGCGCTGCAACTGGAACAGCAGCAGATTGCTCAGCAGATAATCCGAATTCCATGAATGCAGATGGGTGGTGCGCTCGTAGCGGCCGTCGGGGCGGCGCCGACGCTCCAGGCCGTAGTGCTCGATGTAGTTGATGATCTCCAGCGAGCAGGCGGCGAAGAAGCCCTGGACAAGGAAGAACAGCAGGCCCCACGGGCCCAGCCAGAGCGCGAATGCGGCCGCCAGCGCCAGCCACAGCAGGCTCCAGCGGATCAGCTCGTTGTCGAGGCTCGACCAGGGCTTGCCCAGCTTCGCCAGGCGGGCGGTCTCCAGACGCCAGGCGTTGGCGGTGTTGCGGACCAGCGCGCGCGGCAGGAAATGCCACAGGGACTGGCCGAAGCGCGCGCTGGAGGCGTCCTCGGGCGTTGACACGTGCACGTGATGGCCGCGCACATGCTCGATCTTGAAACCGTGATAGCCGACGCTGGTCAGCAGCAGGCCGCCGGCGAAGCGTTCGTGCGCGGTGTCCTTGTGGATCAGTTCGTGGGCGACGTTGATCGCGAGCACGCCGCCGACGATGCCCTGCGACAACAGCCAGCCGGCAATGCCGACCGGACCGAAACCGGCCTGCGCGAAGTGTTCGCCCGACCAGGCCAGCACGCCGAGCTGGGCGGGCAGGGCCGCCAGGGTCAGCCAGCGGAACCAGCGATCGTCCTCCAGCGCCTGCGCTTCGGCGGGATCGGGATTGCGCGGATCGTGGCCCAGCCCATAGTCGGCGATCGGGATCAGCACGAACAGGAAGAACAGCGGGAACCAGGCCATCAGGTCCGGCCGGCCGCTCCAGGCGCCGAGCCACGCGGCCGCCGGCATCAGCGCCGGCACCACGAACACGACCAGGAACCCGAGACGTTTCCACAGCGGCATGGGCGCAGCGTACGCCAACGGATCGCGAATTCAAGGGCAGACCCAGGCTCCGGCGCCGGTGTCGCGGCCGGGGTATCCTGCGCGCTTCGCGACCCTCGACAGGACCCCTCATGACCGCAGGCCAGCCGCTGCTCATCACCTTCGGGGTCTATCTGATCGCGATGATCCTGATCGGGTTCTGGGCCTGGCGCTCGACCCGCAGTTTCGACGATTACATCCTCGGTGGGCGCTCGCTCGGCAGCTATGTCACCGCGCTCTCCGCCGGCGCTTCGGACATGAGCGGCTGGCTGCTGCTGGGCCTGCCCGGTGCGCTGTATCTGGGCGGTGTGTCCGAAGCCTGGATCGCGCTGGGTCTGGTGGCAGGCGCCTGGGCCAACTGGAAATACGTCGCCGGGCCGCTGCGCATCTACACCGAACGCACGCGCAATGCGCTCACCCTGCCGGACTACTTCACCCATCGCTTCGAGGACCGCGCGCGCGTGCTGCGGGTGTTCTCGGCGATCGTGATCCTGGTGTTCTTCGCGGTCTATTGCGCCAGCGGCATCGTCGCCGGCGCGCGTCTGTTCGAGAGCGTGTTCGGGCTGCCCTACGCCGAGGCGCTGTGGTGGGGTGCGGCGGCGACCATTCTCTACACCCTGCTCGGGGGATTTCTGGCGGTGAGCTGGACCGACACCGTGCAGGCTTCGCTGATGATCTTCGCGCTGGTGCTGACCCCGGTCATGGTCGTGTTGAGCAGCGGCGGCGTCGACGCCAGCCTCGCCATCATCGAACAGACCGACCCGGCCAAGCTCGACTGGTTCAAGGGCGGCGCGCTGGGCGCGGTCGGGATCGTCTCACTGCTGGCCTGGGGCCTGGGCTATTTCGGTCAGCCGCACATCCTCGCCCGGTTCATGGCCGCCGATTCGCTGACCACCATTCCCAAAGCGCGCCGCATCGGCATGACCTGGATGGTGCTGTGCCTGTTCGGCGCGATGGCGGTGGGCTTTTTCGGCAATGCCTATTTCGTGCAGCATCCGGACCAGCTCGGGCCGGTCGCGAAGGACCACGAGCGGGTCTTCATCCAGCTCGCCACCGTGTTGTTCAATCCGTGGGTGGCCGGCGTGCTGCTGTCGGCGATCCTCGCCGCGATCATGAGCACGCTGTCGTGCCAGTTGCTGGTGTGTTCCAGCGCGCTCACCCAGGACTTCTACAAGGGCTTCGTGCGCCCGCAGGCGAGCCAGCGCGAGCTGGTGTGGTTCGGCCGGGCGATGGTGCTGCTGGTCGCGCTGCTCGCGATCTGGATCGCGCGCGATCCGGACAGCCGCGTGCTCGGTCTGGTCGCCTACGCCTGGGCCGGTTTCGGCGCCGCATTCGGTCCTGTGGTGCTGTTCTCGCTGTTCTGGGCACGAATGACCCGCAACGGCGCGTTCGCCGGCATGCTCGCCGGCGCCGCGACCGTGATCCTGTGGAAGGAAATCGCGGTCAAGCACTACGGCAGCGGACTGTACGAGATGGTCCCCGGCGTCTTCGCCGCCTGCGTCGCGATCCTCGTCGTCAGCCGCCTCGGGCGTCCGCCGTCGGATCAAATGCTGTACACCCACAAGGGCGTGCAGGAGACGTTGAAGGTGCATGGATATTGAGAACAGCACGATGCCTCGCCACCGGACTCCCGCCACCCGTGCCGCCGGCAAACTGGTCTCCACGATCCAGAAAGTCTGGGGCGACGCATTGGGGACGGATTCGGCGCCGGCAGCCGAATCCGTCATGTACCGGGCGCACGACCTGATGCGGGCGGATTCCGTCGACGCATTGACACGATTGCTCGATGGCCGATCATGCGCCGAGTATCTCGGCGCGGAGTGGGTCCGGGCCCATCCGTCCATCTGGCCTGCGCTGCGCACTTTCGAATCCATCGCCTTCGGCGACGATCCCTCGCGCTTCAGCGCGCTCTGATCATGCCCGCCGACACCCGCCCGCTCGCCATCGCGCTGATGGGCCCGACCGCCTCGGGCAAGACCGCGCTCGCGCTGGACTGGGCGGCGCGGTACGACGGCGAGATCGTCAGCGTCGATTCGGCGCTGGTCTATCGCGGGCTGGACATCGGCGCGGCCAAACCGACCGCGCAGGAGCGCGCCGCGACGCCGCATCATCTGATCGACGTGCGCGATCCGTGGGAAACCTATTCCGCCGCCGACTTCGCCCGCGATGCGCGGAACGCCGTCGACGGCATCATTGCCCGCGGTCGCCTGCCGATCCTCGCCGGCGGCACCGGCCTGTATTTCCGCGCATTGCTGCAGGGCCTCTCGCCGATGCCCGAGGCCGATCCCGCGACCCGCGCGCAGCTCGAAGCCGAGGCCCGCGAACGCGGCTGGGCCGCGATGCATGCCGAGCTGGCGCGGGTCGATCCCGAGGCCGCTGCGCGCATCCATGCCACCGATCCGCAGCGGATCCAGCGCGCGCTGGAGGTCCATCGCCTCAGCGGTCGGCCGATCAGCGCCTGGCAGCGCGAGGCCGCCGCCGCGCCCCGGTTTCCCTGCCGGGTGCTGAAACTCGCCATCGCGCCGCACGATCGCGCGGTGCTTCACGCCCGCATCGAACGCCGTTTCGATGCGATGCTCGCCGAAGGTTTCCTCGACGAGGTCCGCGCGCTGCGCGCGATTCCCGCGCTGCGCGATCATCCGGCACCGCTGGACCTGCCGGCGCTGCGCGCGGTCGGTTATCGCCAGGCCTGGGAATTCCTCGATGGTGCCTGCGACACCGCGACCTTCCGCGACCGCGCGATCGCCGCCACCCGCCAGCTCGCCAAGCGTCAGCTCACCTGGCTGCGCGGCTTGCCGGATCTGCGCTGGTTCGACGCCGAAAATCGTCCCGAAGCCCTGATGTCCGCGGTCCGCGCGTTCCTTGCCGCGCCCGCGCCGCTGCCCTGACCCGGTCCCCGCC
>JBIJAD010000332.1:0-4600 GCA_044345955.1 Lysobacteraceae bacterium | reverse complement strand
GATGACCGGAGGGAGGGGCCGGCGCATCGTGGAGCAAGGATTCCGCCCGGGCCCGGCCCGGATTCGCATCCACCGCACGTTCCCGAACCTTTCACTCAGGCATTACTCACGCATGTTCCAGCCCATAACAAGACCCAAAACGGGGAGCACCATGTCGAAGGGGCAGTCTTTGCAGGATCCTTTCCTGAACGCCTTGCGCCGCGAGCGCGTTCCGGTGTCGATCTATCTCGTCAACGGCATCAAGTTGCAGGGCACGATCGAGTCCTTCGACCAGTTCGTGGTCCTGCTGCGCAACACCGTCAGCCAGATGGTCTACAAGCACGCGATCTCCACCGTGGTGCCGGCCCGCAATGTGCGCGTCGGCCCCGGCGGCGGCTACGTGCACTCCGTCCCCGATCACGATGACGGCCCGCCCAACGGCGGCCACCACGATCACGACGACGACTGATCCGTCCGGCGGTCCTGCAGTCGTTTTCGATCGCCTGCAGGACGCCCGCCCGCATCCCGTGCATCCGGCCGCTGCGGCGCGACGCCGCCGCACGCGGCCCGCCGCGCATCCGACCGCTGCAGCGCGCAGGCGCCGTACGCGGCATACTCCGTTTCCGCTTCTTCCGAGTCCTCCGGTTTGTTCGAACGATCCCGCAAGGGCGAAACCGCGCTGCTGATCCAGCCGCATGCCGGCGGCCCGCCCGAGGCCGATGTCCTCGAAGAATTCGCCGATCTGGCCCGGTCCGCCGGTGCCACGGTCGCGGCCCTGCTGCATGCGCGCATCGACCGCCCCAACGCCGCCACCCTGATCGGCAGCGGCAAGCTGGAGGAAGCCAAGGCCGCGGCCGACGCCACCGGCGCCGATCTGGTGCTGGTCAACCACCCGCTCAGCCCGGTGCAGGAGCGCAATCTCGAAAAGGCCCTCGGCCGGCGCGTGGTCGACCGCACCGGGCTGATCCTCGACATCTTCGCCCAGCGCGCGCGCAGCCATGAGGGCAAGCTGCAGGTCGAACTGGCCCAGTTGCGCCACATGGCCACCCGCCTGGTCCGCGGCTGGACCCACCTGGAGCGCCAGCGCGGCGGTGCGATCGGCCTGCGCGGCCCCGGCGAAACCCAGCTCGAAACCGACCGTCGGCTGCTGCAGAAGCGGGTCGAACAACTCCAGCGCCGGCTGGAGAAGGTCGAAGTCCAGCACGGCCAGATGCGCCGCGCCCGGGTCCGCAGCGAATTGCCGCGGGTGGCGCTGGTGGGCTACACCAACGCCGGCAAATCCACCCTGTTCAACGCCCTGACCGGCGCCGGTGCCTACGCCGCGGACCAGTTGTTCGCGACCCTCGACCCCACGGTGCGGCGGATCGCGCTGCCCGGCGCCAGCCTGGTGCTCGCCGATACGGTCGGTTTCGTCCGCGACCTCCCGCACGAACTGGTCGCCGCCTTCCGCTCGACCCTCTCCGAAGCGCGCGAAGCCGACCTGCTGCTGCACGTGGTCGACGCCGCCGATCCGCATCGCGACGAGCGCATCGCCCAGGTCGACGCGGTGCTCGCCGAGGTCGGCGCCGGCGACATCCCGCAGTTGCTGGTGTTCAACAAGATCGACCGGATCGAAGGCGCGGCTCCGCGCCACGACCGCCCGATGCCGCAGGTCGCCGAAGACACTGCGGCAGCGGACGGGGAAGGGCAGGTCGCCGGCCACGGTCTGGAGGAGATCGGCCGCGAACGGGTCTGGCTCTCGGCCCGCGACGGCATCGGGCTGGACCTGCTGCGCGAGGCCCTGGTCGCGCGCCTGGGCGTGCGTCGGGTGATCGGCCGCGTGCGCCTGCCGGCGCGGGCCGGCCGCCTGCGCGCGCGCCTGTACGCGCTGGAAGCGGTCCGCGCCGACCATCACGAGGACGATGGCGGCTGGACCCTGGACGTCGATCTGCCCCTCGGCGACGCCGAGCGCCTGGCCGCGGGGCCCGGCGGCGACGCGCTCGAACCGCTGCTGCCGCGGGGCGAGGACGTCGACACCTTGTAAACTCCGCCCTGCGCCCGCATTCCTGTCGGGCGTATCGTCACTGGTGCACCCCCTCTTTGGAGCAGGCATGGCCTGGAACACCCCCGGCAAGGGCAATTCGAACGATTCCTCGTCGGGCGACGGCTCCGGCGGCAACCGCAATTCCTGGAAACCCCGGCGCGGCGGTCGCGGCGGCGGCGGCGGTTTCGACGACATCCTCGATCGCCTGCGCGGCGCGTTCGGCGGGATGGGCGGCGGCAGCGGCAGCCCGCTGCGCTGGGTCGCGATCGTCTTCGGCCTGTGGCTGATCTTCAGCAGCTTCATCCTGGTGACCGAACAGGAGCGCGGCGTGGTCCTGCGCTTCGGCAAGTTCGACCGCATCCTCGACCCGGGCCCCGGCTTCAAACTGCCGTGGCCGATCGAGACCGTGCAGAAGGTCAACGCCACCGAGATCAAGACCTACGGGACCCGCGTGCCGGTGCTGACGAGCGACGAGAACATCGTCGAGGTCGAGATCAACGTCCAGTACCGCATCGGCAACCCGCGCCAGTTCCTGTTCGGCACCTTCGACAGCATCAAGGTGCTGGAAGAAGCCACCCTCAGCTCGGTGCGCGAGCAGGTCGGCCGCTCCCAGCTCGACACCGTGCTCGGTTCGCGCGACGCGCTCGCGGTCGCCGCGCGCACCCGCCTGCAGCGCTCGCTGGAGGCCTACCGCACCGGCCTGGTGGTCACCGAACTGAACCTGCAGAACGCGCGTCCGCCCGAGGAAGTCAAGCCGGCGTTCGACGACGTCAACTCGGCGCAGCAGGACAAGGACCGCCTCATCAGCGAAGCCCGCGCCTACGCCGCCAAGATCGTGCCCGAAGCGCGCGGCGAGGCGGCCCGCACCCGCACCGTCGCCGAAGGCTACAAGATCGCCTCCATCGCCCGCGCCACCGGTGATGCCACCCGCTTCAGCCTGCTGCTGCAGCAATACCGCGGCGCGCCCGAAGTCACCCGCAAGCGTCTGTGGCTGGAGACCGTGCAGGAGGTGCTGGCGCAGAACCGCAAGCTGGTCGGCGGCGACAGTCGTCAACTGCTGTATCTGCCGGCAGCGCCCGAACGCGCCGGCGCCGCGCCGCCGGTGCCGCCGCCCACGCTGGTCGCGCCCGCCGTGAACGCCACCCCCGAACAGACCCCTACCCGCAACATGCGCCCGGCGCGCGATGGAGGCGGCCGATGAAACTCCCCGTCTGGATCGCCATCGCGATCGCCGCCGTGTTCCTGCTCTTCGGCTCGGCGTTCGTCGTGCGCGAAGGCCATACCGCGGTCGTGCTCAATCTCGGCAAGATCGTGCGTTACGACCTCAAGCCCGGCCTGCATATCAAATGGCCGCTGATCGAAACCCCGCGCATCTTCGACGCCCGCCCGCAGGTGCTGCCGGCCGAGACCGAGCGTTACCTGACCCTGGAGCAGAAGGACGTCAGCGTCGACTACTTCGCGATCTGGCAGATCCGCGACAGCCGCGCCTTCTTCCGCGCCACCGCCGGCAATCAGGCCGGCGCCGTCGACCGTCTCGCCCCGATCATCAAGGACGCGCTGCGCAACGAGATCAACTCGCGCACGCTTTCGCAGGTCGTTTCCGGCGCGCGCACCAAACTGGCCAGCACCCAGCTCGACGAAATCAACAAGGCCACCGCCACCCTCGGCGTGCGCATCGTCGACCTGCGCATCAAGCGGATCGATCTGCCCGAAGACAGCCGCGTGATCGACGACGTCTACAACCGCATGCGCGCCCAGCGCCAGCAGGTCGCCAGCAAGCTGCGCGCCGAAGGCGAAGAGCTGGCCAACGAGATCCGCGCCCAGGCCGACCGCGAACGCACGGTGATCCTGGCCGAGGCCGAGCGCGACGCGCAGAAACTGCGCGGCGAAGGCGACGCCGAAGCCGCGCGCGTCTACGGCCTCGCGGCCAACGCCGACCCGTCCTTCTTCGCCTTCCAGCGCAGCCTCGAGGCCTATCGTCGTTCGTTCCAGGACGGCAACGCGGTGATCGTGCTCGACAAGGACGACCCGTTCCTGCAGTACATGCGCAGCGACCGCTGAGGCCGGCCCGATGTCCGACCTGTGGGCCGCCCTGGCCCTCGTCGCTGTGCTCGAAGGCCTGGTGCTGCTGGCCTTCCCGGGCCTGTGGAAACGCGCCGCGCACGAGTTGCTGACCATGCCCGAAGGCCGCATGCGCCGGCTGGGCGCGGTGATCCTCGGCGCGGGCCTGCTCGCCCTGTACCTGGTCCGCGGCTGAGCCGCGGGCGCGTCCCGACGGGCAGTCTCGGCGGCTCCGGTACAAGAAAACCGCCCGAAAGGGTGGCCCCGGCGCCGAAAACCCGGATAATGCACAAAAGCCGGACGGGGCCATCGCCCCTCCGGCTTTTTCCGTGTCGGAGCATCGACCTGTGGGAGCGACGCGAGTCGCGACCCGAAGGATCGACGGCGATCGGGCACGGTTGCGACTTGCGTCGCTTCCACAGTCGATTTTCCGGAGTTCAGGTCATGGGTCGGTCGGTCGCAGTGTTGGGTGCCCAGCGGGGGTGAAAACGAGCGGTTGCGCGCCACGGGCGCGCGCTTGCTTGAACGCCATGCGCT
>JBIJAD010000141.1:0-9624 GCA_044345955.1 Lysobacteraceae bacterium | reverse complement strand
AGACGGTCCTGCAGTTCCTGCTTCAGATGATGGCCGACCTCGGTGGCGTGGCTGCGCAGCGCGAGCTGGCCTTCCTCATGCTGGTCGTAGGGATAGCTGGTGGCCATCGCGCGCAGCGCGGATTCGGACTGGATGTGGACGAAGCTCTCGTAGTCGTCGACGTTGTAGACCGCCTCGGCGCTGTCCACGACCTGCCAGACGATCACCGCGGCGATCTCGATCGGGCTGCCGTCCAGCTCGTTGACCTTGAGCTTGCCGCTTTCGAAGTTGCGCACCCGCAGCGAGACCTTCTTCTTGGCGAAGAACGGGTTGTTCCAGCGCAGGCCGTTCTCCTTCACGGTGCCGACGTATTTGCCGAACAGGTTGAGCACCGCGGCCTGGTTGGGCTCGACCATGTACAGGCCGATGATGCCGAAGATGCCGATCAGCACGGCGACGATGCCCAGGGTGATGCCGAGCACGGCGACCATGCCGCCGGCGGTGGCGGACGCGAACATGGCGTAGGAACTGGCCCCGAGCAACGCGAGGAAGAGCAGCAGCAGCGGGATACCGGGCAGGGAGCGGTAGGCGTTCTCTTTCATGGCGGCGGCTCTCGGGGTGGTTGAATGATGAATTGATATCAAAAAGATATCATTTTCTGCAAGGGGCTCCGGACGAACGGCGCGAAGGTCGCCGGCGTCGTCGCGGGCATCTGCCGCCGGTTTTCCGCAAGCCATTGATTTAAAATGGCCTCTTTCCTTCGGAGACCGCCCGTATGCCGCCCCCCGCCAGCCCGCCGCCCGCGCTCGAATTCGGCACGCCGCTGTCGCCTTCCGCCATCCGGGTGCTGCTGCTGGGATCCGGCGAGTTGGGCAAGGAAGTGGCGATCGAACTGCAGCGCTATGGCTGCGAGGTGATCGCCGCCGACCGCTATGCGGACGCCCCGGCAATGCAGGTCGCGCACCGCGGCCATGTGCTGAACATGCTCGACGGCGACGCCCTGCGTGCCTTGATCGCCGACGAGCGGCCGACCCTGATCGTGCCGGAGATCGAGGCGATCCACACCGAGACTCTGGTGCAACTGGAACACGAATTCGCCGGTCGCGGCACCCATACCCGGATCGTGCCGACCGCGCGCGCGGCGCGGCTGACGATGGATCGCGAAGGCATCCGCCAGTTGGCCGCGGAAACGCTCGGCCTGCCGACCTCGGCCTATCGTTTCGTCGACGACCGCGAGGCCTATCGCGCGGCGATCGCCGAGATCGGCCTGCCCTGCGTGGTCAAACCGGTGATGTCGTCCTCCGGCAAGGGCCAGAGCCTGGTGCGCACGGCCGAAGACATCGATGCGGCCTGGGATTACGCGCAGTCCGGCGGCCGCGCCGGCGCCGGACGGGTGATCGTCGAAGGCTTCGTCGATTTCGATTACGAGATCACCCTGCTGACCGTGCGTCACGCCGGCGGCACCGATTTCTGCGATCCGATCGGCCATCTGCAGCGCGACGGCGATTACCGCGAGAGCTGGCAACCGCAGCCGATGTCGCCGCGGGCGCTGGAGCGCGCGCAGGAGATCGCGAAAACCATCACCGACGACCTGGGCGGCTGGGGGCTTTTCGGCGTCGAACTGTTCGTGAAGGGCGACGAAGTGTGGTTCTCGGAAGTCTCGCCGCGGCCGCACGATACCGGTCTGGTGACGCTGATCTCGCAGGATCTCAGCGAATTCGCGCTCCACGCGCGCGCGATCCTCGGCCTGCCGATTCCTTCCATTCGCCAGTCCGGGCCGTCGGCCTCGTGCGCGGTGCTCGCCCATGGCCATGGCGTTCCGGTGTTCGAAGGCGTCGCCGACGCGCTGCGCGCGCCCGATACCGCGCTGCGACTGTTCGGCAAACCCGTGGTCGAGGGCCACCGCCGTGTCGGTGTCACTCTCGCGCTGGGTGTCGATATCGACGAGGCCCGCGCGAAGGCGCGCGATGCCGCCGTGGCGCTGCGGATCGAGCTGCGCTGAGCCGCCGCTTTTTTGTGGGAGGGCCGGAAGACCCGACGATGTGCCGAAAGCCCCTGCCGCAGCCCGTCGCGACTCGCGTCGCTCCCACAAAGAACTCCGACCTTCCCGCAGCGAAGCGCTGCCCGCCAACTGCTACGCTCCGTCGCAGCAGAGGAGACCCCGATGAACGACAGCAACGGCTACGCCGTGTTCCTCTTCCCGCAGGCGCTGGAGGCTCTCGGCGATCCGATCCGGCCGTTCCTGCAGGACGGGCCCGCCGGGCCGCATGTGGCCTGCACGTCGATCGACACCGGCGGCGCCTTCGTCGAGATGACGATCGAGGGCCGTACGCCGGAAGGCCGCGCGTTGTCGCTGGAGCTGATGGTGCCCGCCGGCATGGTGCGGATGGTGGTCTCGACCCAGAGTGAGGGCCTGTTCGGCTTCGGTCTGCGTCGCCCCGAACCGGTGCCGGTGGCGCTGCCGGTGATCGGGCCGACCGCGGAACCGGCGGATGCGCCGTCCGAGGCGCTTCCGTCGACCGCCGAGGGCGGTGCGCCCGCGGCCTGAGCGGCGGGCGCGACCGCTTCATTGCAGCGGCGGCAGATCGAACACCAGCACCTCGGCATCGCGTCCGCCTTCGATCGCGATCGAAGGTTCGTCGCGATACTTCAATGCGTCGCCGGCGCGCAGTGCATGGCCGTTGACGAGGACTTCGCCGCGGACCACGTGCACATAGCCCAGACGACCGGGTGCGAGCGCCAGTTCAGCGCGCTCCTCGCCGTCGAAGAGACCGGCGTACATCCGCGCGTCCTGATGGATCGACACCGAGCCGTCGACGCCGTCGGGGCTCACCACCACGCGCAGGCGGCCGCGCTTTTCTTCATCGGCGAAGTGTTTCTGCGCATAGCCGCTTTGTACGCCCTTCCTGTCGGGCAGGATCCAGATCTGCAGGAAATGCGTGGTGCGCTGCGGATCGACGTTGTATTCCGAATGGGTGACGCCGCTGCCGGCGCTCATGCGCTGCACTTCGCCGGGCACGATCCGCGCGCTGTTGCCCATCGAATCGCGATGGCCGAGCGCGCCTTCGATCACGTAGCTGACGATCTCCATGTCGCGATGACCATGGGTGCCGAAGCCGGCGCCGACCTGCACCCGGTCCTCGTTGATCACCCGCAGCGGGCCCCAGTGCATGTGCTCCGGATCGTGGTAGTCGGCGAAGGAGAAGCTGTGGTGCGAGTCGAGCCAACCGTGCTTGGCGTGGCCGCGCTCGGCGGCGGGGCGCAGGGCGATCATCGCGACGCTCCGGCGGGCACCGGACCGCGGCGACGGGCGAGCAGGGCGTCGAGGCTCCAGGCACCGGCGCCGTGCGCGGCGAGCAGCAGCAGGCCGCCGGCGATCGAGACGTTCTTCATGAAGTGGATCATCTGATTCTGGTCGGCGAAATCGGCATGGAACAGGACCGCGGCGCAGACCGTGAACGCGGCCAGCGCGAGCGCCGAGAAGCGGGTGAACAGGCCGGCGATCAGGGCCAGGCCGCCGCCGAGTTCGGCGAGGATCACCAGCGGCAGCAGCAGGCCGGGGACGCCGGCGCTTTCCATGTACTGCTGGGTCCCGGCATACGCGGCCAGCTTGCCGGCGCCGGAAAGGACGAAGATGAGGGCAAGCAGACTGCGGCCGGCGAGCGGGGCGAGGGATGCGGACAGACGCGTGGACATGGGACACCTCCGTAGGGATTCGCCGGGGCCGGAGGCGGAAGCCTCCTGAAGACCGCGGCGTTGGAGGCCACTCTAATACGCATCAAAAATAGAACAATATAATAATATCAAAACTATTGTTCTATATTTGATATCAATCGATCAATGGATCCCCGGGCCGAGCCGGCGTCCTCCATGGCTGTTGCGCATCATCGGTTGCGGCCTGCCGAGCAGATAGCCCTGGCCGTACAGGCAGCCCTGTTCGAGCAGGATCCTGCGCTGGTCCTCGGTCTCGATGCCCTCGGCGATGGTGTCGATGCCGAGGGTGATCGCCATCGCCAGGATCGCGCGCACCAGAGCCAGGGTTTCGGTGCTGGCTTCGCCCTGCAGCCCGGCGACGAAGCTGCGGTCGATCTTCAGGCCCTGGATCGGGAAGCGGTGGAGGTAGGACAGCGCGGAGAAACCGGTGCCGAAATCGTCGAGCAGCGCGGCGACGCCGTGATCGCGCAGTATCCGCAGCACGCGCAGCGCGCGCGCGGCGTCCTCGATCAGCGCGACCTCGGTGATCTCGATCCGCAGCCGCCCCGGGTCCTGGCCGGCTTCGTCGAGCATGCGCAGCAGGCGGTCGGCGAAATTGTCGGACAGGAAATGCCGCGGCGAGACGTTGATCGAGAGGTAATGCTGCGGACAGGCGCTCATCGAAGCCACGACGTGGGAGTACATCAGCCAGTCGACCTGTTCGATCAGACTGCTGTCCTCGCCGACGCCGATGAATTCCGCCGGCGAGAGCAGGCCACGGTGTTCGTGGTTCCAGCGCACCAGCGCCTCGTAGCCGACCTGGGCGCCGTCCTGCAGGCGCATGATCGGCTGGAAATGCGGCTCGAAGGCGTCGTGCATGATCGCCCGGCGCAGGTCGGCCTCCAGATCGAGCAGGCGCATCGCGTCGGCGCGCATCTCCTCGTCGAACAATTCGCTTCGGTTGCGGCCCAGCCGTTTGGCGCGGTACATCGCGGCGTCGGCGTCGCGCAGCAGTTCCTCGCTCTTGCGGTAGCGTGGATGCCACAGCGCGATGCCGATGCTGGCCGAGGGAAACACCTCGCGGCCTTCGATCCACATCGGCTGGCCGAGCGCGCGCAGGATCTGCGCGGCGTAGCGGTGGGCATGGGCGGCGTCTTCGATCTCCTCGGCCAGCACCGCGAATTCGTCGCCGCCGAGGCGGGCGACCAGATCGTCGCGGCCGATCGCCAGCGAAATGCGCCGGCTGGATTCGACCAGCAGTTCGTCGCCGGCGACGTGACCGACGCTGTCGTTGATGAGCTTGAAACGGTCGATGTCGAGGAACATCACCGCGAACGGGCGAGCGCTTCGCGCCGAGACCCGCACGATCGCGTCGTCCAGCCGCTCCTGCAACTGCGCGCGATTGGGCAGACCGGTGAGGCTGTCGTGGCGGGCCTGATGGCGCAGGCGCTGTTCGGCGCGCACCCGCTCGGCGATCTGTTCGCGCAGCTCGCGGTTGGCGTCGGCCAGTTCCCGGGTACGCAATTGCACCCGCGATTCCAACTCGGCGTGGGCGGCGACCAGCCGGTCCTGCGCGCGCTTGCGCGCGAACGCAGCGTCGATGTGGTGGGCGACGAAGGTCAGCAGTTCCTGGTCGCGCTCGGTGAAGTGCACGCCCGGGGTGTAGCTCTGCACACCGATCACGCCGATCACCGCGTCGTCGCGGGTCAGCGGCACGCCCAGCCAGCAATGCGCCAGCGGGCCGAAGCTGCGCACCAGCCCGCGACCTTCCAGTTGCTGGATGCGGGTGCGGTCGGCGAGCAGCGGTTCACCGGTGTCGATCACGTATTCGGTCAGGCCGCGCGCGCGCGGGCGGTCGCGCACCTTGCGGGTGTCGGCCTCGTCGACGAAATACGGGAACTCGATCCGGGTGCCGTCGCCCGCGAGCAGCGCGATGTAGAAATTGCGCGCGTACAGCAGCTCGCCGATGATCGAGTGCAGGTCGGCGTAGAAGCGCTCCAGACTGTCGGCGCTGACCGACAGTTCGGTGATCCGGAACAGCGCCTGCTGCAGCTTCTCGGCGCGTTCGCGTTCCAGCACTTCGGCCTGCAGTTCGACGTTGGCCAGTTCCAGCGCGTGGGTGCGCTCGCGCACCCGGCGTTCGAGTTCGACCTGCGCGGTCTTGCGGTCCAGCGCGGTGAGGATGTGCTGGGCGACGTATTCCAGCAGGGCGCGGTCCTGATCGTCGTAGCGCCCGGCGTGCTCGTAATCCTGGACGACGATCGCGCCGCAGACCCGGCTGCAGACGCTGGCGTCGCGCAGCAGCGGCACGCCAAGCCAGTCCTCGCTCATCGGCCCGCCTGCGTACTCGTCGTCGGCGATCTGCAGCGCCTCGATGATCCGTCGCGGCGAGCCGATCAGGGTGCCGCCGTGGCGCAGCAGCGCGGCGGTCATGCTGTGCATGCTGTTCTCGAGCGGGTACTCGGTCTGCGGATCGGGATCGAAGCGGTCGCGGCTGTCGGCGAAGTAGAGATAGCGGATGCTGCCGCGCTCCTCGTCGTACTGGACGATGTAGAAATTCTCCGCGGGCATCAGCCCGCCGACCACCTGATGGATCCGTGCCAGCATCTCGCGCATCTCCAGGTCGGAGCCCGCGAGGTCGGAGATCTGGTACAGCGCCTGTTGCAGCCGCTTGGATTTTTCCAGGGTCTCGATCCGCGCGCCGGCCTCGGCCAGACGCAGCGAAGCGGCGACCAGTTCGCGGGCCATCGCGAACCAGGCCCGCTGCGGCCAATCGGGCGGCGGTGGATCGGGGAAGCTCAGGCCGAGGACCGTGCGGTCGCCGTTCTCGCCGTCGAGGCGGTCGATCAGCACGCCCGGCGGCGCCTGCCCGGGCGTGGCGTCCAGTTGCGCCAATGCGGTCGTGCGCAGGGCTTCGTCGCCACAGGTGGCGCTGCCGAGACCGAAACGGGCGTGTCGCCAGGCGATGGCGACGCGGGCGCCGCGCGGCAGCGTCCTGATGAGCGCATCGATCGCCGCATGCGCGGCGTTCGTCGCGGTCAGAGCTCCCCCGGCTCCTTCCTCCGTCCCGGCATTCACGTCGTGGGTGCCGAGCATCATGCGCCGAGCATATACCCGAAGCGGCGCATTGCACAGGCGAGGATGCGCCCGGGCGATCGATAGATATTGTCTTTCAATTTCCGGAAAACGATAGATCGATCCAGATCGCGCGATGATCGGAAGCGGCCGCCAGCTCCGCCTCCGGGCTGCCGGGCGCCGGCCAGAACACGCCGCTGCCGGCCGCGCGCAGGCCGACCGAAGGCAACACGTAGTCCAGACGCAGGTTGCCGACCCGCGGCCCGAAATCGCCGGTGTCCTCGGCGGGGTCGCCCCGATGCGTCGCATTGGCGGCGCCGTTGGCGCGGCCGGCGAGCACCGCGCCCTCGCTGCGCGGCGCCGGGATGCGCAGAACGCGCGGGTGTTCGAGCAGGGCGCGCATCGCTTCGTGGCGGCCGTCGCCGTCCACCGGATCGTTGTTGAGATCGCCGGCGATCACGAAGCGCGCGCCGGCGGGCAGGCCGCCGCAGCGACCGGCGTCGTCGCACAGCCAGCCGCGATCGGCCGGGGCGTCGTCGAGATATTCGCGCCACAGCCGCAGTTCGTCGGCGTTGCGCGCGCCGTTGCGGTCTTCCGGACCGTCGAACACCGGCGGCGTCGGATGCGAGGCCAGCAGATGCAGCACGCCCTGCGGCGTGCGGATCGGCACGTCCCAGTGCGACTTCGAGGACAGTCGCAGTTGTCGCCAGATCGCATCGGGATGGAACGGCCGGCCGCCGTCGGGCCGCATCGGCCGCAGCGCGTCGGGCATCGCGCTCCAGCGCAGCAGACGGAAACTGCGCACGCCGGCGACATCGATCGGATGACGCGACAGCACCAACATCCCGTACTGCCCCGGGTGCAGGCCGTAGCCCCAGGCGTCCTCGCCGCGCTCGCGGCCGGCGTTGCCGATGCGGCCGTCGCCGTTGAGATCGAGCCCGCTGGGTTCGCCGGTGTTGACCGGCGCGACATACCGGTAGGCGTAGCGCAGCGGTTCCAGGCCCGGGCCCTGCGGTACGCCGAGGTAGTCGCGCTGGAACAGGTCCGCGGCGCGCCCGTCCGGGTCGTAGTCGAATTCGTTGAGCAGCAGCACGTCCGGGCGCAGCCGCTGCAGCACCGCGGCGATGTTCCGCGCCTGCGGATCGCCGGCCTCCAGCCGCCGCACCAGCCCGCCGGCGGATTCGTCGTACAGCGACACGTTGTAGGTCGCGACCCGCAGCGGCGCGGCCGCGGGCAGGGCGGCGGCCGGGTCGCCGTGCACGCGGACGCGCACACAGCCGGCCAGCAGCGACAACGACAGCAGCAACAGGCACGGCAGCGCGGCACGCCGCACAGCGAAACGATGGCTCATGGCGCGTGTTCTCCGGACATCGGCAGCCAGCGCTGGCCGTCGAAGGCTTCCAGCGGACGATAGCGGCGTTTGTATTCCATCTTGCGATGGCCCTCGATCCAGTAGCCCAGATACAGATGGGCACGGCCGTCGCGCCGCGCCCAGGCGATCTGCTGCAGGATCGCGAATGTGCCGAGGCCGCGATCGGCGGCCTCCGGCGCATAGAAGGTGTAGACCGCGGACAGCGCCTCGGGTACCACGTCGGTCACCGCGACCGCGAGCAGTTCGCCGGTGGCGTGGGGCCGCGCGCGGCGGATTTCCAGAAACCGCCCCTGGCCCCAGGCGCTGATCAGGAACTGGTCGAAGTCCGCGGTGCCGTGTTCGTCCATGCCGCCGCCGGGATGGCGCGCGGCGAGATAGCGGCGATACAGCGCGAAATGCTCCGCGCTGCGTTCGGCCGGGCGCACCCGCACTTCCAGATCGGCGTTGCGCGCCAGACAGCGGCGCTGGCTGCGGTCGGGGCGGAAGTCCGCGATCGGTACCCGCACCGCGACGCAGGCGTGGCAGCCGCGGCAATGCGGGCGATAGATCAGGTTGCCGGAGCGGCGGAAGCCCCAGCCCAGCGCCTGCGGATAGGCCTGCGGCAGCCGCGGATCGCCCGGGTCGAGCACCAGATCGCGCGCCTGGCGGTCCGGCCAATAGCCGCAGGCGTGTTCCGGAGTGTGGAACAGCCGCAGTCCGTCGTCGTCGCGGCCGTGCGCGGTCATGACGCGGCCTGCAGTGCGTCCAGCGCCAGTGCGTAGACGCTCGCCGCCACGGCGCCGGCAGCCGCCCCGGCGATCAGATCGACCGGCACATGCCGCGACAGGCGCAGCCGCGACCATGCGATCGCCGCCGCGAAGCCGAGCCCGGCCAGCACCGCGACCGCGCCGTAGGGTCGCAACAGCCCGGCCGCGTAGACCGCGCAGGCCAGATGCAGCGACAGCTTGCACCAGCGGCTGCCGAGCAGGGCCAGCGCGATCAGCCCGGCAGCCAGGGCCAATGCGAGCGCGAGGTCTGGCGTCGGCATCCGCCACCAGGCCAGCAGCGCGCCGATCGCGATCGCGATCAGCAGGAAACGATTGAGCGATCCGCGCTCCTCGCGACCGCTCGCATCCACATGCGCCCAGCGCCCGCGCCGCACCTGACGCCAGGACCAGCCCAGCACCAGCAGTCCGAAACCCGCGAATCCCAGCGCGACCGAGGCCAGTGGAACCCCGGGATCGCGCGCCGCCAGCGACAGCAGCACCGCCGGCGGCAACACCGCCAGCGGGTGGCCGAGAATCGAGATCGCACGGGCGAGCGGCGGGGCGGGGGAGTCGTTCACGCCGCAAGGATACTCGCAGCCCGGGCGGGGGCTGCGACCGCATTCGCACACTGCGCCTCGGAAGGAGCCTCATTGGCTGAGGCCCGCCCGGAAATACATGCAGCGACGCACGGATTCATGATCCATTGGCCTTGCTCTGGTTTTGTCCGGGTCGGTATCGATGACATCGCCGATCCTGCAC